>JAJZCT010000235.1 GCA_021828925.1 Planctomycetota bacterium | reverse complement strand
TCTTGCGGTTACCTGGCCGGGGATCGAGGGATTTGAGAGTATTTTAGATGCTTTGAGTCGGCAGGCCGATTACCGCCCGTACGATTTTGTTCCTCGCACCGCGCCCCTGCTCAAGCGCGTCAACGATCTGCTGGGTCAGAACCGGTGGATCAGTGAGGCTACTGATCCCCAGACCAGCTTGCGCGAGTTGGTCAGGGCATGGATTCAGAAGCAGCCGTTGGTGGGATTGCCACTGAGTCACCGACGAGTTTCTCCTTTGCACTTCATTTCGGCGCGGTTGGTCGCGCTTGCGGGCCGGTTGCACCGGGGCGTTGCGGCACCGCTTCTGGCCGCTCCGACACACCGAGCCGGGTGGCTCGATCCCCGTGTATTGGTCCGGCGTCTCCAAGATTGGCCGCAGGGCGAGCCGCTTGATCGTTGCGATCTGATCCAGGCCCTCCTGCGCATGGCACCCGACCACCGTGCGGTCGCACTTGGCCAGGCGGAGGCGCTTCCGGGAGAAGTCGGATCCGTTTTGCGCTACGCACTGGGCGGTAGCGAGCCTGGTGGGAACAAGGGGGGACATGAAAGCCACTGTGAAGCCAAGCTTCGCTGGGCCATCGGCGGATCGCCGCCACAGTCGCACGACACGGCGCTTTGGATTGCTGCCGCGAGGGCGCGACGGCCTGACGGTGCATTTCTGGATTTTTCGGCCGCGCCGGAGACACTGGGACCAGACGCCGCATTGCCTGCCAGCTACTCTTGGGAGGTCGGGACAGCGAATTCTTTGCGGAAAAATGAATTGCGTATCCATCTCACGGCTGCTCCGGCTGTCGCAGCCGTGAACACTTCAGTCGACCGCCCTAGTGTCTTGCTCAACGAGTTTCGCGACGAAATATTCCCGTTCGATAGTCTCTTGGGAATCCGTTGCCGATTAGCAATTTGGCCGGTTGACCCAGAGGCCATGTTCGCCTGTGGGGCGCAGGCCATCGCGAGCCGTCTGGACAGCCCCGCGTCAAGCCTCTCCCCTGCGTCCCCGTATTTCGAACCGCTTTTTGACCCAGATACGCCCTTCTCGGAAATGGCCCAGTTGTGCGTGGCCTTGGGGCTGTTGTCCAAGGATGCCGGGGCCCGTGGCATGGCGATTGATGTAATGCTTGAGCTGATCAAGGACGGTCGCTGTATCGGCAAGGAGTTGGGCGCTTTGTATGCTAAACTAAGTGCTACAAAATACTTGGTTCGCCTCAATCGCCTGGCGGATGCACTGGCCGAAGTGGCGAGGGCTTCAATTTTACATAGGCACGCGGCCACCAGCCTGGTTGAGGCTCTACTGGCATCGCTGCGTCCGCCGGCACCGGATGATCTGCACTATCTGTTAACTCCTTTGCGGGAGTGGCTCGCTGCAAGTGGTCGAGCCTTGACACCCGCATGCAACGCTCTCCTGCATTCGATCAATGGCGGAGGTAAAACGGCAAAACTAGCGGGCTGTCTCAAATCACAGTCCGGATCCTCTCGACCGCAAACCCAAGTTTATGCGGACGCGCTGCGCGCACGAATCGCGCGGGCCAAACGCTGGCAACAACATTCTTCGCAAATGGCTCCCGTAAATGCACCATTGTGACGTGACGGCCTGCAGAAACAAAAGCGGAGAGGCGGAAAATACGGGTAGGAACCGCCATCGAAGCGGTATTGTTTGCGGCGTGGACGCCGAGCCCAGTTGAAGGCGAATTGTGGCGGATAACTCGTGGCCAATTTCGCCCGCTTTCTATTACCCCGTGACATCACTGGCGCACCGGACTGTGCGGATAAGCACGACGGACTGTCGAACTTTCAGGAATCGAGAACCTATTTTGATTTCACGGCCATGCGTGCCGTGCGAAAAAACTCTTGTCCGGAATATTGGAACGGATATCCTGGGGAAGTACACGAAGTACACCATCGGATTTTTCTTGACTTGCGTCAATGGGGCGAGTTACCCTTGGCAGCCATGAACCGGTTATTATACGGAATCATGCGGCTGGAACTGATTGTGGTGATCGTGGCGGCGGCCCTGCTCACTTGCCTGATCCCTTTCTTGGCGAGGCCGAAGTATCTTGCCAACCGCGCCGTTTGTTCTGCTAATGTGCGCGGAATTATCCAATCCATGATCATTTATGCTCAAAGCAACAATGGCCAGCTTCCGTGCACGCCCGGACCGGATGGAACTACTTACAGCAATGTGCCGCAGGCTCCTATGAATTTGCGCGCCGTTCCCACCGCCAAAACCGTTATTTCCGCATGGTTTGGTAACAGTAAAATGCCACATGGCTCCGATCTAGGTAACCCGCTGGCATGCTTGTGGCTGCTGGTACTTGAAGGACAGGAAAATCCAAAAAGTTTTATCTGCCCGTCGGACCCGATTGCGACCACGCCATCGGAGGAATATAAATCAACGGGAACGGATAACGACCCGCAGTTTCAGCCGAACTTTGGCGTGATGAAAAATAGAAAAACTCCGAATTCTGATGGCCAGGGGGAAAGCTATTCCATCGCCTATCCGTGGCGGCCCGCTTCTACCGCGAAAATAGCACGGGTTGGAAGTTGGTGGAGGGACGACGACGGCTCGAAGGTGGCGTTGGTCAGCGACATGGCCCCGGCGGATATTGCGGCGATTGGCCGGGATAATCGCATTGCTACGACGTTACCAGGGGATAACACTTTTGGAAATTATATTTATAATTCCATGAATCACCGGGGCAGGGGTCAGAATGTCGGGTTCGGGGATGATCATGTTTCATGGAATACCAACCCGTATTGCGGCATCCACCATGACAATATTTTCACGTATTATCGTCATGAGTACCGTGGCCATGGCGATTCCGTGGCTGCTCCGCAGGTGGGCTTGAGCGAATTGGGCGATGCCGCCGTGGTGCCGACAATCCTCGGCCTCAAGCCTGATTATGACATTTGCATGGTTCCGGTTCGCAACGGCAGTCGGTACGGCAAAAAAATGCGGAGGTGGTGAAGTTGGACGTATCGCAACCCATCAACCCGAACAGCGTTCCAAGAAAGCACGGGGGCATTGTCAATTGGCTATTAGCTGAGATTCCTCCAAGATCGGTGGGTGGAATTCTTGCGGTCGCACTGGCAATGTGGGTTCCAGTTTTGGCGGAGGCGTTCTTTAATCCCGATTGGTTCCCGACCTTACCCGCCAAGCTCTGGATCACGATGGCCACTGCTGCGGGATTTCTATCATTGGCCGGGCTTGGACGAGTTCGTCGCGATATTCGCCGGGCAAAAACAAAGGCCGGCAAAGGTGCAATAGTTCTGGCAATAGTGCCATTGCTGGCGATGGCAGCGCTTACAATACTCCAGTTCGCCGTTATTTTGGTAGTGATGCTGAACCGCCCTTAGTTCATAAGACACCGATGGTTCCACTGACGCTCCGGATGGGACGGATTCCTGCGGAATTGCGTCGGAAAGCATTACACAGAAAATCTTTGCGCGCTGCGAAGAAATCGGCGGATTGGGGCACAGATTTCGCTCCTCGGAAACGCTCCAAGCTCCACGCGGAAGCGTTAATATCGGAGAGTGAGGCGCTGGTGCAACATTGTTCCCGAAGGCACGCTTGGTTTTCGCGCCAGGTGCCTTTCATTTTGCGTTGTGCCGTTTTATACGCCATAATGATTTCTCCTGTTTGCCAACAAAATCCGTTTAGGAAATCACAGGAGAATCGTGGATGTTGCAATCCAATAAATCGCACCTTTATTTCTTCAGGGCTTTTACCGCCCTATCTCTCTCAATAGCCTTTCCCGCCGCTGTCGCATCTCCGGTTCCCGCTACCCATGCCGCCTTGCGCTCCACCGAGCCATTAACCAAAAATGGCTACGTCAATTACGTGGCGAAGTTTAACAATCGCTTCGGCAAAGGCGTCACCGCGTCAAATAATGCTGCGGTGCCTTTGGTAATTTTGTTCCGACCGGACTCGTTTCAAGACTCCACTACCAAAGTAGTGGCTGGAAAACTCATCAACGTGCCGGATAAAACCTTCGCACGCGAGATGCGCAGATTACTGGGAATTACCAAGCGTGATTTAACGGGACCGCGCTTTGTCAGCTATCAGAAGTTCCGCCGACACGCTGATCCGGCGGCGGTAGCGCAGGACCTTGGCTTGGCCGGGAATTTACCCCCTGCGCCGCAATTCACACCGGCAAGACTTTACTTGCATCCGTGGTCGGCCAAGGCCAATCCTTGGACGGCTGCGTTCCTAAATGCCAATGCCGGAGCTTTGGATATCGCACGGTCAGCATTCTCCCGTCCACGCTTTTTCCTGCCGCTGGTTGGACCCGCCGGGGGCGACCACCGTATGGCCACCGCAGTGGGTTTGATACTCCCGGCCCTTGCTCCTGCCAAGGCTATTTGCAACGGACTTGTGGCGCAGGCTATGTTGGCATTGCATCAGGGCCGCCTGCGGAGATGTCAGCAAGATTTGCTGGCCGTCCATCGGCTGGCCCGGTTACTAACCCGTGAACACTTCCTGATTTCCGACCTCGTAGCTGTTTCCATTGAGATGATGGGGTGTCAGGCGGATATCGCAATGGCCGATTCCCACAAGTTGTCGTCCAAAGCTCTGCGCCAGTACCTGAATCGCCTGCGGAGACTTTCCCGGCCCACATCGGTGGGAGCCGCCATCGACACCGGCGAGCGATGGATGATGCTGGACAACCTACAGCGAACACCGGCCTGGCCGCATGCCCTCGCAAACTTCGGGTTTGCGCCGCCGACAGCAACCCCGGCGTCCTGGAACAGGTTGGATAACCAAATGGTTAAAATTTTGGAGATCAAGAACTACCGCAAGAGGGCTCACGAATTGCAGAAAGCGTTTGCCCTTTGGAATCACGCAAAAAAACCAATAAACAGATTAATCCTCCTCACAGCGGAGGAGCAGACTGCCGAGTCAGTCCGCTGCGCCGCTTTTCGGCGTTTAGGTCGGCTGTCTCTGGGGTTGGCCGCATATCTGAACGCACATAAAGCTTTCCCGAATCGCCTCTCGGAACTTGCCCCAAAATATCTGCCCGCCGTCCCACAGGATCCCTACACCAATAAGCCGTTTGCCTACGCCACCGGACCACAAGGCTGCACGCTCTTTAGTCCCGGAGGATTTTCGCCGCCGATAAACCCCGGCGTAACACTTCCCCCCGCCCGCCCCATTACGGTACATCTGTCCCTGCCGCCGGGAATTTGAGATTTCAGATCTCAAATCTTCAACAATCGCCAATTCACGCGTTTGCAAGAATCCCTCGAGACAGGCCCATAGCTCAATGCGGCAGCGTTGGGTTCGAATCGGAATGTAATGTGATGACACGATGCGTTTTCGCGCCGGCACGATTGGCTCACGGAAATGGCCCCTTCTGCCATTTCCGCGGTGGCGGCGGGGGCATGATGATGCGTGACGGGCCAAAATTCGGGGGCACCCACCCCGAATGCAGGCACGCTTCGGATAGGGCCAGTGCGTACCCGTCGCTGGTCCTGATATAGACGAGGGCCATTCCAGTGAACGGGTCCATGGGTGGGTGCTTGAAGAACGCTGGTGACAAGGCCGCAAGCGTCGCGGGATAATGGCCGTGTGCGTTGCGGTACATCTCAAGGGCATACGCGATTTTGACCAGCGTAAGATACCGCATTACGCCATAGGTGCCGGGCACCTCGCCAGAAACTACGTAATTGGTGGCCAGCAGCACCATGTTGTGATATCGGATATTTAATGGCAATCTCTTCGCCAAGAGATGCTCCAGCGATGCCGGAATATCGCCCGCCGCCCCGGGATTCCACCCTCCAAGCACGTCGATGTAGTGGCTGGCACGGTGCCAAACATCTTCAGTTGCCCGCAGCCGCAGGCCCGCATTTGAATACACCGGCGCACGAGCCAGCACCCGCAGCCTGTCGAATGTTCTATTA
>JAJZCT010000234.1 GCA_021828925.1 Planctomycetota bacterium | reverse complement strand
CCCAAAAAGGGAAGGTATGTCGGATTCTACCTCTGTTCTGGATCGTAAGGGGCTGGGCGTAACATCCCGGCATGACACGTGGTGGCTTGGTCCCCTGCTGGTTTTTCTGGGGTTGGTCGCCTTCGGCATATATTCAACTTGGGCGGCCTGGCAGGGAAAATTTTACCTGGACACCGTGCATGGGGCGGATTATCTCTCCCCATTTTATTCCCCAGATGTTCATGCTCTGCTGGGAATTAATGTCCCGTTCTCTTATGCGTTTTTGATTTTGTGGATACCGCTGGGATTCCGGGCCACCTGCTATTACTATCGCAAATCGTACTATCGCGCTTTTTTTCTTTCCCCGGCAGCCTGTGCCGTAGGCGAGCCGGCGGGCCGAAAGTATAAGGGCGAAACGGTTTTTCCCTTTATCTTGCAGAATATTCACCGGTATTTCTGGTATCTGGCAACCATTGTGGTCGCCTTTCTCTGGTACGATGCCATCCGTGCCTTTTTCTTTACCGGAAAAAACGGCCACCTGCACTTTGGTGTAGGCCTGGGCACGCTGATCATGCTGTTTAATGTTATTGCCTTGACGGGCTTTAGCTTTGGCTGCAATTCCTTGCGGCACCTGGTAGGCGGCAAGCTGGACTGCTTTAGCTGCTCCGCTACCGCGAGGACCCGTTATAAACTCTGGGGCGGAGTAACCATTCTGAATCTACGGCACATGGAATGGGCTTGGGTGAGCCTATTTTCCGTGGGTTTTACCGACCTGTATATCCGGCTTTGCGCTATGGGTATCTGGCATGATGTGAGGATTATTCATTAACACTTACGACCAAAAATACGAAACACACGAACATGATGTACTTGTCATCGGTGCCGGCGGAGCTGGCTTACGAGCCGCTATTGAATGCTCGGCCATGGGTAGCAAAACAGCGCTGATCTGTAAGTCTCTGCTGGGCAAAGCGCACACGGTCATGGCGGAAGGCGGCGTGGCGGCGGCGCTGGCCAATGTAGAGTCAGCGGATAACTGGCGCACCCATTTTCAGGACACGATTTTTGGCGGCAAATATCTTAATAACTGGCGCATGGCGGAAATTCACGCCAAAGAAGCCCCCGACCGGGTCAATGAACTGGAAAAATGGGGAGCGGTTTTTGACCGCACGGCCGAGGGAAAAATCATGCAGAGAGCCTTCGGCGGCCACACGTACAAACGCCTGGCGCACGTAGGCGATCGTACCGGATTGGAACTTATTCGCACCTTACAGGATAAGGGCATTCATCAAGGCATCGATGTGTATATGGAATGCACCATCACCCGCCTGCTTAAAGATGGCGACCGGGTGTGCGGGGCATTCGGTTATTGGCGGGAAACGGGCCGGTTTGTGGTCTTTAAGGCCAAGTCAGTGATTCTGGCCACCGGCGGTTTGGGAAAATGCTTCAAAATTACCTCCAATTCGTGGGAGGGCACCGGCGACGGCCACGCATTGGGCTATGAGGCGGGTGCGGAATTTGTGGATATGGAATTTGTGCAATTCCATCCCACGGGCATGGTCTGGCCGCCGGGCGTGCAGGGTCTGCTGGTCACGGAAGCGGTGCGCGGCGAAGGGGGCATACTGCGTAACAGCAAGGGCGAACGCTTCATGGAAAAATATGACCCCAAGCGTATGGAACTTTCCACACGCGATGTGGTCGCCCGGTCGATCTATACCGAAGTTAAAGAAGGCCGCGGATCACCGCATGGCGGATGTTTCCTGGACATTTCCCATCGGGGCGCGGAATACGTCAAGAAAAAACTCCCCAGCATGTATCATCAGTTCAAGGAACTCGCCGATGTGGACATTACCAAGGAGCCGATGGAAGTCGGCCCGACCTGCCACTACGCGATGGGCGGCATTAAAGTTGATGCGGAAACCGGCGCCAGCCGGGTGCCGGGCTTGTATGCCGCCGGCGAATGCTCCGGTGGAATGCACGGAGCCAATCGGCTGGGCGGAAATTCCCTTTCAGATTTGATCGTTTTTGGCCGGCGTGTCGGCGCGGCGGCGGCGGAATATGCGAAGGCCGCTCCGGCGGCACGCATTGATAACGCACAGGTAGAAAGTGCCGCCAATGAAATGACCGGCTTTTTTGGCCGCGCTAACGCCGAGGACCCCTATAAACTGCATATTGAATTACAAACCATGCTCCACAGTCTGGTAGGCATATTCCGTGAGGAAAGCGATCTGACCACGGCAGTGGCGAAACTGGAAGAATTTAAGAAGCGCGTGGTCAATGTGGGCATCAATGAAGGGCAGCGGATGTATAATCCCGGCTGGCATTTATGCAAAGACCTGCGCAATATGCTGATTTGCGCTGAAGCCATTGCGCGGGCCGCCTTGCTGCGAAAAGAAAGCCGCGGTGCTCACAGTCGGCTGGATTATCCGAAATATGATGACTATTGGGGCGAGCATAATATTGTCTCCCGGAAAAACGGGGACGCCATGCAGGTGGAACCCTGCCCGGTGGTAAAAACGCAGGATCTCCTGCCACTGGTTGATGAAAAGAAAGCCAAGGAAAAAAAATGAGCACGCGATTATTCAAAGTATGGCGCGGTGATAAGTCCGGCGGTCAGTTGGTGGACTACACGGTGGATGTGCAGGATGGCATGGTTGTCTTGGATGCCATCCATCAGATTCAGCGTGAACACGCCCATGATCTGGCGTGCCGTTGGAACTGTAAAGCGGCCAAGTGCGGCTCCTGCAGCGCGGAAGTCAACGGCAAACCGCGCCTGATGTGCAAAACCCGGCTCGATGATTTCGTTGAAGGCCAGACCATTACGGTTCAGCCGATGAAGGCTTTTCCAATCATCCGTGATCTGGTAACCGATGTTTCCTGGAATTACACCGTCAATAAAAAAATTCCGCCGTTCACCCCCAAGCCGGACACCACTTGGCTTATGCAGCAACGGGATGTGGACCGATCGCAGGAATTCCGTAAGTGCATTGAATGTTTTCTGTGTCAGAACGTCTGCCACGTGCTGCGTGAACATGATCTGGAAGATAAATTTTTTGGACCGCGGTTTCTGGTGCGCGTAGCGAGTCTGGAAATGCACCCGTTGGATTCACTGGATCGCACAGGATTGCTTAAAAATGAGGGCGGCATCGGCCTGTGCAACATTACCAAATGCTGCACCGAAGTTTGCCCCGAAGAAATTCACATTACCGACAACGCCATTATTCCCATGAAAGAACGCGTGGTAGACAAATATTATGACCCCATCCGTATCGCCCTGCGTGTGCTGACCGGCGGCGGAAAATAATCCGGGGCGAGCATTTTAATTAAACACTTTCCGCAGCCGATGGTTTTCCGGCGCGTTTGTCGGCCAGTTGTTTAATAAGCTTTTTGATATGCCGGGCCAACTGGTCAAGTTCCTGCTGCCCCGCCATGCCTTCCGGAATAATAGTCACGAGCTTTTCACCCTTGCGTTTAGAGACGTGCAACTTCAGGGCCGGTTGACCCTTGGGGCCAAAAGAGCTTTCCTGCACGGATACGTCCCGGATGTTCTTCCAGAAATAGCGTCTGCCGCGCACATTAATGCAGTCATTCTGCACCACCGCCAGACACCCCAAGGAGCTATTGAGCATCAGAAACATCTGAATCACACCCGCCAGCAGCATGATCGGACCGATGATATAAGCCGCATGCGGGTCGGCAAGGTGAAACCAGAGTGGACGGAATATCAGCAGCATGGCAAACGCGGCCGTCACCATCGCCACCAGCACCGACATGCCAACGCGAAACTTCAGCCAGAAGGTAATGACCGGCCGGTAAATAAATATTTTCTTATTATCAATGCGCCAAAACTTCCAATTGGCGTCTTTCCTGTTCTCGCCCATAGGTAAGCAAATCCTTCCAGGCGATGCGTAAAGGCCAAAACAGAATCGGACTTTCACCAATCGCCGGAACCAATTCTAGGTTAAGGCCCCGCTGGCAGCAAGGAAAAACGTAAGCGTTCACGGTTACATCATCTCCAGCACCAGCATATTCCAATCCACGAACCCCTGATGGCTCAAGGGAACTCCGGTGTCGGGATCATAATATTCGTTCAATGATCCGGCGGCGGCCAAGTTGGAAGCCAAAAGCCGCAGGGTTTTGTCCGCCAAATCCGCCGCTTCCGTTTTATAGCCGTAGTTCTTCAGACCCTGCCACACAAAGTAATTCGTGATTATCCAGATCGGTCCGAGCCAATTGCTGGGGTTTCCACTGCGTGCCAGAGAATACATGGTCTCCTGCTTGGAAAGTGAGCGCACGCCATAAGCCGCATGGAACGTCTCATTGTTGAGATAGTGCAACTTGACCAGATCAGCGGCCTGTTGCGGCGTGGCGAGGGAACACCATAAGGGCAGAAAACCGGTGAACATCTGGATGCGCAACGGCAGGCAATGCCACGACATCGGCATTCCTTCCGGTATGCCTGGAAGTAATTCCGCGCGACGATCCTTACACTGCACATCCACCGTATAGTAAAATCGGTCTCGCGGATCCCAGCAATATTTTTGAATCCGCCGGCCCTGCTCGTCCGCTTGATGCGTTAAGCGTTTTTGATCGCGCGGCCGATTAAGCCGCCGCGCCAGTTCCGCCGCCGCCCGCAAATCCTGATAATACAGGCTGTTAAGCAGCATATTGGCCGAGGAAAAAAAGGGGCGGCCAAAAGTGGTCGGATCGTTATCGTCTCCGATGGCAACATCATCACCCCACACCAATAATCCGATTTTACTTTGATTTCCCAGCTCCCAGGAATCATAAAAACGCGACAATTTCTCGAACTGCGGAGCCAGCCATCGCACATCACCCGTCTGGTCCGCCACCAGCAGCGCCAATTGACCAAATACCGGCTTGGCCTGATTACGGTAATTCGGAGCGTCCTTTCCCAAGCACCCGAACGGATCCGGATTATCCGCATCCATCATAATCGGAATTCGCCCTGTTTCCGCTTGATGTTCCAGAAAATCTAGCAGACTGCCCTGCGCGTGACGGCCAACTTCTTCCAGCAGATTATGATCACCCGTCAGGCGCGCCAGCCGAAATAGTCCGCGACTGGTCCACAGTGTATCCCAGTCCCACAACTGTGTGGAATAGGCTTTCCCCGGCAGACTCGGTGAGATACTGGGATGACGCAGAATTCCCTGCGCCGGTCGCAATAGCCGCAGTGCAACCTTATGGAAGTACGCCAGCAGTTGTTCCACAGCGGCTTTGCGGGCCGCAGGTGATAAATGCGTTTTGCGGTCCGCCACGGGCCAGCCCGCCGGCATACCGGTATCCGGTAAGCCATTACTCTGTTGTACGGCATCACCAAGGGAAGCAGCGCCGGCTATAGCCATACCCGCAAGAAAATTGCGCCTTGAAAACTTGTCCATTACTACACTCCTTTGTGCTATTCATCATAATTCATGATCCTGTCCATCGGTATTAATGTGTCCGAGGCAACGATCCCCGTTCATAAACTCAATGCGCCCCTTGCGGTAGCATAAACGGACTTTGCCCAGGCCGTCCAATTCCAGGCCGGCACCTTCGTTGAGACGGATGGAATTATCATGGGCATGAATTCCCGCTTCCTTGAAGTGGCCGCCCAAGTCCACCCCTATCGCACCGCTGCCATTGAGACCAATGGCTTTTTCAAATTGTTGGTGCGTCTCGTCCGCTCCCCCTTGTACTTGAATCCCATACCGGCATAGTCCCTGGGTTGGTTGGATATTCACGCCGATCACCTCGGTGGCGTGCGGCTCCGGGTAATGGTTGTGCATTTCAACATTTACTCCGATCGCAGCGCCTTTCGCATGGTTATGCACCTCAGAGTGATGGCCGGTCGCCCAGCCCACGCCCTTCTTGATCAAACTCGAACAGAGTACGACGGCATCTCCCACGATCTGATGGGTGGTAAGCTGGGCGTAGAGG
>JAJZCT010000233.1 GCA_021828925.1 Planctomycetota bacterium | reverse complement strand
ATAAGCCGTGGTCGCATTAAACGAAAAGTCCGACAGCCGCTTAAGCACCCGGACACTGGCCAACGGTGATGGGACAGTCACACACCTACAACGGCGATGGCTCAAGATTCAGTCGCACAGATGCCACCGGCACCAACAGCTATCTCTGGAATAACCAAATCCTCGAAGCCCAACTCGGCGCGGGCAACACCATCAGCACATGGTATACTCAAGGCATGGGCCAGTACGGCGACATTATCTCCAAACGCGACGCAGCCGCCGGTGCCAGCAGCCTGCAACTCTATGACGCTTCGGGCAATGTGAATCAGACCACAGACGCCAATGCCAGCATCACGGCGACGCTGAGCTATGACACATTTGGCAGCCTGACGGACAATTCAGGTACTGCCAACCCCACCGTCGCCTGGCAGGGGAAACAGGGTTATCAGTTCGAGCAAGCGCTGGGATTGCAGTATATTCGCCAACGCTGGTATGACCCGGCCACGCGACAGTTCATCAGTCAGGATCCGCTGGGCTTTGGTGCTGGCGATGTGAACCTGTTCCGCTACGCGGGGAATAATCCGGTGAATAGGAATGACCCGGGGGGAGAGGATATGATTGATGATCTCACCGCGCTGCCCGGCGCACCGTTGCCGCCTGTGCCCCCGGCCCCCTTGACGCCACGTCAACCCACCCATCCCATCCTTCGGCGCGATTTTATCGCCGGCCATGGTGGCACGTCCGCACTGCCTTTTGAAAATCTCTTTCGACCTATGCCGCAGATACATGGCCTTGGTCCCATCGAAGCGACCATGAACCCGTTGGCTTCGCATTTTGATCCGCGGCCGTACGAGATTTCGTCATCGGGGGTTAGTGCCGGCCTGGCGATAGCTGTGCAGATACACAATCAGGACGTACGCATGGCGCTGGCCGGGCAACTGGATCCCAACATGATAGAAGGGCCGTGGGGATACCGATTTGTGAACCTGACCACGGAACGGGAGCCGGGGAGCGGTGCCTATCTGGGTACGGGCCTGATGATTTATGGTGCCCCATTGGCAATAGCTGCGGGAGGCGCTGTGCGTGTGGCATGGAGTGTGGCCAATGTCACCGTTGGGACCGTTCAAGCGGTTTCAGGGACAGTACATGGAATGAGGGAGTTGGCGCACCACCACATTGCCGCCGGACTGATCAACCTTGCTGGTGCTGGATTAGGAATATTTGTTGCGCACGGAGGGTTGCGGGGGATGGGAGCACCAACCTGGTCGGAAACCGTGGCCGGTCTTAACGTAGCGGAAAATTCTCCAAGCCTAATACATCTGACTGATGAGACTGGCTACGCTGGTATCACAACTGACAACGCAATCATAGGCAGGAACGGCATATTCGCGATTCCAGAATCGGTCACGGACAGCAGCGCCCTCGCGAAGATGGCGAGAACCGGGCTATTTCCCTCCGCCAGGGTCGCCGACGCTGTGCCAATTCCTGATGCCGCCACAAGTCTCTTCAGCCGACCATTGCCGATCGGGCCATACTCGCTCTTGAAATATGCATCGGGTGTCCGGTTTGCACCTCCGGGGTCTTTGGATATCACAACCGGCGCGTTCACGCCGCTACCCTCTTTATTCGGGCCACGAACTTTGATTTACGGTCCGGATATTTTCATCTACGGCATGACGGCCGGTGCCGGAGCCACGTACTACTACTACGGCGGCCAAGGAAGGAACCGGTGATGCATCTTCCAGCCTTTTCAACACTAGCCATAGTGATCTTCGCAGTGGCTGTCCTACTGGGTTTACCTACGCTTGTCGGCCTAGTTATTCCACCGAAATGGAGGGTAGCGAAATGGCTCTGTTATCTTGTGTGGCCAACTTCTACGCTGACAGCTATTTTTTGCGCGGCGGCCTTCGTGGGGATGTTGTGTGCGGTCGCGGGTATTCTGCTGCGTGTTCCTTGGTTGTCCACGCTTGGAATTTGGCTAGGGGTTCCCCTTGTTGCTGGTGGCGTGGCGATAATGATTCTGATCATTCCGATGCTCATTTACTGGAATATAAAAGGAGGGCGAAAACCATAAGATAGCGTTGTCGCAGAGTATTGTGCCCCAGGGGCAGTTGGCGATTAGGTACGACCCTGAATGACATTCGTCCTCGCAATATCGGTGTCGCCGGGCAGATCTTTGATCCGGTAATTGAACAGAACGCCAGATTACTTTTTAACTCTTGGGCCCGTGGCGTTGCACCTGGAATTATCAGCCCCTACCAACCCGTAGGGGACGACCGATGAACTGGGGAGTATTTTGGACTGTGGTTGGCTTGGCCTCGTGCCTCTTGGGATGCGTATTATTCGCCAATCCCTCCCCCTTCAAGGTAAAACTTGGGTGCTACACATACCTCGCCTTGGTACTCTTTTTATATGGCCTCGCCGTTTTTGCCCTTTTCATGAACGGTCTCTATCATTATGGAAAATTGTAACAGTGGGAGTGCGAAATGGCGATGGAATGTTGGACGGTCAATACTACGCATGAAAGTCAATAATGAGATATGGCTGCAATAAACGAAAAATTTACCGAGCGCTCCTGCGGCAAGTTGAGGAAGTCCCGTGGTCGCGATAGATAAAAAATATATTCCCCGCAAGGCCGGCAACTCCGGCCCGCAAAATCCCACCGTTGCCTGGCAGGGGAAACAGGGGTATAAGTTCGAGCAATCGCTGGGCGTTACGGGATTGCAGTATGTTCGCCAACGCTGGTACGGCCCAACAACAAGGCAGTTCATCAGTCAAGATCCGCTGGGCTTTGGCGGTGGTGACACCAACCTGTTCCGCTACGCGGGCAATAATCCGATTAACAGGAATGACCCGGGGGGAGGGCAGCGGCCTCTCTTTCGATCACAGAGCGATAGTGCTTGCGCTGGGCACCAATCTGGAGAAATACCTCATGCGAGAAGATAAGAGCCGGAACTTCCGAAAGGCCAAGGCTGCAGCTCTGAAGAACATCTTAGCCCCGGCGGGGTTCGTGAAGGGAAAAGAATTGTTTGTGCGACATACGGGCAATCAGATTCACGGCATCGGGTACCAGACCTCAACGTGGGGTGGTGTATATTTTGTCAACGTGGGATTTGATTATGATTTTCTACCACCGAAATTAGCCATGGACAAGAAGCCATGGTCGTGGCCGGAATACCACATACTCGATTTTATTAGCTGGAACAGGTTGGAAGGTAAAGTCCAAATGAAGGATTATCCGCAGGAATGGAATTATTGGGGAGACCTCGATGCGGTTCAGGAAAATGTCAATAAAACTGCCAAAGATGCCATTGAAGTGCTCGATAGGCTCAGCCAGCAGTGGAAGGATCCTTCGGATTTTCTGGCACACCGAATATCGTCACTTGAGTTGTGCGCGCAGGGCGATCCGACACGCCCCTATTATCTGAGCCTCGTTGCATTACATATCGGCAAGATAGACTTAACCAAGGAATATCTGGTCGCTGCGGAGGAAGCGGAAAAGGAATACGAAAAGGAATACAAGGTCCGTCTGCCTGCGATCGCGGCGTTGCGCCGGAAATTAGACAAGGTATCCGGGTAATGCCGCCGTGAAATATTTGATGATATTATCAGTGTGCGTCCCATGAACCTTTCAATTACCCACATTCCCGGCCGCGCTAAAAGCCAAGGTGAATATCAGTCAGTCCGGCCACGCCGCGCCAGATGGCCATATTGCCGGGCGGCAGGTATCGGGTCCGTCCCAGATAGCCGCCGAGCATGGTCAGCCGTACCAAGAAATCGCCATGTCGACCGGCGCTGAAAATATGCTATTGCGTCCACCGCCCATTGCGGCTTTCGCGGGGACCGGGAGGGTAAAAATATAAAGTGGCAAAATCCCCGCTGTGTGGGATAATGCCACTCGTGCAAGTTGAGGAAGTCCCGTGGTCGCGATAGATGAAAAATACATTCCCCGCAAGGCTGGCAACTCCGGCCCGCAAAATCCCACCGTTGCCTGGCAGGGGAAACAGGGGTATAAGTTCGAGCAATCGCTGGGCGTTACGGGATTGCAGTATGTTCGCCAACGCTGGTATGACCCCAATACACGGCAATTCATCAGCCAGGATCCGCTGGGCTTTGGCGGCGGCGATGTCAATCTGTTCCGCTATGCAGAGAATAATCCGATTAATCGGAATGATCCGGGTGGCACCGCCTTGGAATACATCGGAAACAATTTATATTGGAAAGTACACCCCGCGGAAACAGCTTGGAATATTGCCCATGAATTAACCGACCACGGCGCATGGTACCGGAAAATATTCCAGCGGCCATCTGGCGGATTCAGCCACTTGCATCCCGGCGAACGATTGGTTGTCAACCCGATCAATGAGGGCCTGATTGCCAATCATCACTGGATCGCCGAACCAGGCCAGCCGGCAGGGCCGATGGTGTATGTGGGTATATCACAATCGCCTGTGAATCATATTGGAGAGGCTCTGCAGCAGCGCACCCACAGCTCAAACGCCAATCAATTCCAGGTGACGGGGCATCGAAACAAAATTCGCCATTACAGGCACTCGACGGAATGCGTTGCCAACGCAATGAAAAGGTTCCGCCAAGGCCTGATGAACCTCATGAGGCAGTACAACCAGGAAGTTGGTGATTTCCATCTGAATAATGCCATACAGCACGAGATTCAGGTGCGTAATCAAGTCCGCACCCAACTCGTAGTCGCCGGTGTCGGCGGTATTGCAACGGCCAGTCTGACGGTCGCAGTTGAAGCACTAGACGTAGCCCTTGCGGCTAGCGTTGCGGACCAACGGGCCATCATTGGCGAGACCGTCGGTGCCTACAAAACCGGGAGCGCAACAGCGGAAGAAGTGCAGGCTGCTGTCTCGGCCAACGCTAACGTCATCGGCGCTCTCAACACGGCTCGCACCCTAATTACACCGGTTCGGGCGACTCTATATGGCACCGCGCTGGCGCTTACGAGTTATTTGGCGGGCGGCGACGCAGGGTTGAACAGCAATGCGCTCGACGCCGCAATTTCCACGCTACCGCAACCCTTCTCATCCGCCTTGGATCTCGCCCATGCGGCAGCGGTTGACGCCACGTTACAGTCACAGATGGAGACTAACAGGTTGACCACCGGGTCGGGGCGAGCATTTGGCTTTTTGGCGAAAGGCTTAAATCTTCTGGTTTTCCAGTTTGCTAGAACAATCAAGAATTGCGAGGAGTGCGATCACTAGATTTTCTTGTTTAGAACAATTGTTGGCCGCTAACGACTCACTGCTATTGAGTATAATTGAATGAGAAGCTATTCAATATTTGTACGATCTAGAGGCGCTTTTCTCGCATTCGTGATTGTCGGAGAGATACTAACGACTGTCGCGGTAGCACTAGCAATTGTGACCGATTATGGTGCGCCTATTGGGAACTTGGAACAAATTTTGGCATGGACGCACCATGAGGCTGCTGCAGGAAAAATCCGTAATATACTCGTATTAGTTGCCGCGTGGCTGTTTTTGAGCGTTGTTTTGGCTATTATGACAGCCCTGCGGTTCTGGCTGGAGCCAAATTTGCAGAGCATGCCCAAGTGGGAGATGTGTGCGCCGAAGGCGGCAATTGACCGCCAATGGTTCAGATCGTTCCGCTCAATCGTTGTGTTGTACCTCCTGACCGAGATTTTCCTAACAGGGCTGTGTGCCCTTTTTGTTGCCCGCGCTGGGGGATTTCAGTGGGGATTTGGTGGGCAGGCATTTTTCCGATTACTCATGAGAGGCTTGTGGTGGCAAGACGGGCTGGCCCCGGCATGTTATCCAGCGCTTTTGGTATGGGGTGTCGGTTCCGCGTTCCTTGTCGAAAGGGCATGGTCCGCTGCGATCCGCGCCAAAAACAAAGGCAGGAAGGGTCAAACGAACTGTAGTAGCCCAACCGATTGTAAAGGAGCTGATTGTCATGATAATGACTGGGGTCCCGGCGGTTGATGGAT
>JAJZCT010000232.1 GCA_021828925.1 Planctomycetota bacterium | reverse complement strand
AGTGTCTGCCGGTGCTGTCTATCAAGAAATTTGTCTTCTGGAAAAGTCAGTATTCACTCTGGTCGGGAACCATTGGGCTA
Organism: Planctomycetota bacterium; assembly: GCA_021828925.1. The sequence goes on along the minus strand of JAJZCT010000232.1, from coordinate 5,870 downwards.
TTTCGCGATCAGCACTACAGCTTGGGAATGATTCTCCTGACATTTTCGATATTTTTCCCCTTTGCCAAACTTTGCACTCTACTGGTGCTATGGTGCGGAAAATTTACCGATAAACAGCGGCTGGCAGCCTTTAAGTGGCTCGAAATTCTGGGACGATGGTCGATGCTGGATGTCTTTGTGGTGGCCATGATTGTGGTAATTGCAAAATCCGGCGGAGCCTTGAAGGCTTCACCCAAAATTGGCATTTATCTTTTCGCAGTTGCCGTGCTGTTTTCATTGATAATCACCGTGCATATTCGCGCGCTGGCCCGGCGAGTATCACGGCGCAAAATCCCGGAATAAGATCATTTCATTCACTCCGCCGCTATGGCTGATTCACGCGAGGGCTGCCCAAGTGCCCTGGCTAATATCAGCCGCAACGAGGCCAGACTTCAAACGTCCTTTTTGAACGGTTCGCTGATTTGCCTTTGGGCCGCCGAGAAGGGCAATACCCTGCTACGCGCTAAAGCGTGAAAGATTGAGTCCCCGCGGCATTTCAGAATCAGCCACGACCCGCATGCTGATTTGCACACTGATCCAGATCATTGCGAATCACGGAAATGGCCCCTTCTGCCAGCCGGTAGGCGGCTTTGCGGGAACGGTGATTTGTGTCGGGCCGGTGCCGTGTGCGATATACGTGTAGGCTAGCCAGGCACCATGGAGCGCCAGCGTGTAGCCCATTGCTGTCCCGCGGTATAAAAGTGGTTTTCCGTTGAGCGGGTCGGTCGGCGGATTCAGAACAAATTTCGGCGAAAGAGCCTTGAGGGTTTTTGGGTATTGCCCTTGCGCCGCGTGGTAGGCAGCCAGGGCGAATCCGACCTTTATCAGCACGCTGCATCGTTGCACCCCGCCGTTTAAAAGGTCGCCGGAAAGTCCACCTTCGAGGCTGTCAATGAACTGATGCTGATACAGGCGGTTACCGGTTAGTTTTCGGCCACCTCGGTCGTATGAATGGAGCCAATGCCACAACGCGGTTCCTTCCAGGGCCGCCCCGGGCATGCGGGCATCATTGGAAAGACGGTCAAAGGTGAGGTTTAACTGTCTGAATTGCCAGTTCCAGTCCAAATTCGTCGGCGGGTGGAACACGCTGAACATGTCGGCAAATCCTTGGGGATAATTACGAGGTACCGGCGCATAATGGTATGACGGTCGTATCGACCCGCGATAACATGCTGCAAGCACTGAGATATCTTTTAACCGCCTGAAGTGCAACATATGCTCGGTGAGGATTGGCCAGGGCGGCCTTTTGCGAAACCAGTTGTTGGCACGCACCGCAAGCCGCGGGTGAGAACCAAGTTTTTCTATCAGCACGCGACATGCATACAGTGACTTGCTCTCCAAATATTGTGCGGTGGCGTTGTCCGAATCTGGACACTGGTTGGCCAGGTCCGCCAGTCTGAACACGGTTCGTATATCACGCCAACACCGATGCGCATGTCCAAGGCCAAGTTCAAGCGTTGCCGAATTTGCTATTTCGACTCCAATATGTCCGATGATATCAACACAGGGAACCTCCGGATATATTTGCCCTTGGCCCGATCGGTTAATCTCTTCCAACTTTCCGGGCGATAACTTATAGTCAGGAAAGTACAAATATGGAAGGCGCGAAGCCCGTTTTATAATCTTAATCACAGCCCTGTTTTGGTGTATCGCCCCCCAAAGCAACAGGCTCCGCGACGGTCTCCACGCAAAATCTTGCGCAAACCATTGCTCCACGATCTCCGCACGCCACCAGGCCGAAGTTGATTTTCCAAACGCAAGGCCCCGCCCATTGAGCTTATAACCCTGTGGCGGATAATGCATGAAATATGAGTCGATGGAATGCACTCGCGGCATTCCTTCAGGGGGTGCCGCAACGTTCAATATCTTGAGCTGGTTCAGTCCCAGCGGCCGGTAATCAAATCTCTTTGCACCGGTAAAGGGCCGAAACCCCTGCATCGCAATTTCAATGGCCGGCACGGCCGCGTTATTTGTTGGCGTTATACCCTTTGTCAAATACCGCTGCAGCGCCAGCTTGTAGTTCGGCAGACCGTCTTTGTCCAGCGGACGGGTGATATACGTTGTGGCGCGGCTGATGATTATTTTCTGCGGGGCTTTTGGGTGGCTGTGCTGGGCAAGTGCCGCGGTGATTCCGGCTGCCACCATAGCAGTTGCCAGAACGGTGCCGGTGGTGACGAGTGCGGTTTTGCCGCCGGCCAGAGCTTTGGCTGCCGCATGCATCGAAACCTTGGATTGGCTGGCGCTGATGGCTGTTGCCGTTGGGGCGTGCGTGCAGTGGGCCAGAACGGTCGCAGCGAGTTTCGCCGGGGCGGGCTGCACGAGTTTGTTTGCCAATAGCGCTGCCAGTGCTTCTGCCCCCAGCGGTATCCGCTTGCCCACCATACGCGCTCGCAATTTCTCCACCGCCCGCTGTACGCGTTTTTTTGCCGCTTCTTCGCTGATGCCCAATGCTTCTCCCACTTCCCGCAGGCTGCGGCATTCGTAATAACGCAGCAGCACGGCGGTGCGGTCGGCATTGCGCAGGCGCGAAACCTGTTCATCCAGCATTGGCAATAAATCTTCATCACCCATGGAAACCTCCGTCGCCGCAGAGTCGGATCGCATTTGGGCTGCCGCCAATTCATGCCGTCGGCGTGTGCTTTCATCGCGTAATGCACAACGGCAGCAGTAGCGGGCGGTGTTAAACAGCCAACCGGACATGTTGACATCCTGCGGGAGATGTGGCCATTTTTTCATGAGAATCATGAATACCGTCTGTGTGGCATCATCCGCCAATGCGGCATCGCGAATGGATCGGCGGCACACTGAATAGACCCAATCCAAGTGCCGCTGAATTAACAGCGGCAAATCTTTATCGCGCCCGTCGTTGGCATGTTCCGGCAATGTTGGTCGATCAGCCATCGCGAATCCTCGCTTCCTGAAGTATTATGGCATGCCAAACCGATTTGGGACATATTTTTTAGGTTTTCTCAAAGTAGTGCGATGGCGGGCACGCTGCCAACCATTCATTTATGGGCCATCCCAACCACCGGAATGCGCATGGTTTCCATCCGGCCGTTATAGGTATATATGACGGTAATCTCAGCGAACAGGGCCCTCGTCGCCGCGACCGGCCTGACGACCACCTCCATCCTTTTCTGCGACCAGCGCGGCACGGTAATAGCTGGGCAATCGGAATTAACCAGGTCCACGATCACGCTGCCGTCGAGGCGGTGCAGGAATCGCAGTGTGGTGGCATAACTCGACTGGCCGACAAAATCACGGGGCGACAAAATAATACTGCCCGGCTTAGTGATAAGCGTTGGCGAGGGCAGGAAGAACACCGGTATTCGAGTTGAAAGTTGGCGGCCATTTGGCAGGTTGATGCGACCCGCAAGTGAAAGGCCAAAATAGTACGGCCGATCACCGGGCGGCGCATTCATTTTCACGTTCACATTTTGTGACCCGCCGGGAAAGATGGTGAAGGACTGCGGAGAAACCGTTACCCCCGGCTTTTTCGGACGCAATTGAAAACTGGCCTTTTGATCCGAACGGCTTTTAATTCGGAATGTCGCGGTTATGGGGACATGGGCATCCGATATGAACGCCTTGGCCACTTCCGGCGGCATAATAAAGCCCTTTATCCGCGCGAACGCCGTTTTCGCAGGCGGTAGCAGCTGGGCGGTGTGATATGGTCCATGGGTGCCATAATTAATGCCGTAAGAGATGCCGTAGCGCTCATCATCGGTATCCCCGGTGCCCCATGGCGGTATTTGGAACGTGCCCTTTTTAAAGGGTCTATGGACTTCTATTTGGTTAACGGTAATTTTCTGATCTGACAACAATTGATTAGTGGGATATCCCCATACCCGCAAACGAATTCGCATGGGGAGCCAGATGCCGTCGCGCTTTTGGAAGCGGCTGAACTCAGTTAAAAACTCCCTGAAAGGATGGTGGTGGTCGTAGTCCACCACGGACTCACGGTAAACACGTAAGCCTCCATTGATCCTGAGGCGATGGCGAAATTCGCTTGGCGGCCAATACGGCCTTTTCGAAAACTTTCCAATAAACCGGAGTTCGATGATCCCATCGGCATGGTTACGCTGGTGCACGGTCCGGTATTCTCGCAGCATTACCTTAAGGGGAATCTGCGGATCAAATGGCGTGCTTAGCGGCTGCCAATCCTCCGAAAGTACACCCAGAAAACCCGGAGCGCCACTCACCAACGTTCCGTAAGATGCGTTGTTGGGGTCCGCAATCGTCGCATTCATATACCCTCCGCCCAGCAGAAAGTTGGCCTGGCAGCATGCGTTTTTTCGGCTGACTGTAATCCGCGGCTCCATGGGAAACGCAATTTCCTTGCGAATTCCGTGTACAAACGTGGAATCATCGGAAATGAAACTCGTGCTGAAAATGCGCCTGCGGCGCAGATCCCAATCGATTGATTCCATTGATGTCGATGTTTGGGTGGTCATAACCCAACGTGAAGGCTGGTTTGGCTGCGTGGCGTTGGCCTTCGCCCGCCATTGGTTCCATGTGTGATCGGTCGCCTGCACACGCAGGGTATCGATTTTATTCGCGTACGCTTAGAACAACGCGATCCACTGGGCTTCAGTAAGGTTCGGCACCTTTGTTGCGATGGGACCCGTCGGCGCAGCCGCTCTCAATGGGTGAAGCATCGCAGGCAACTTTGGCCCTTGCATGGCCCACCTGTGATAGGCAAGTGCCGCAGCGATTCCGGCTACCACCAATGCGCTTGCCAGAACCGCGCCAGTGGTGACAACTGCCGTTTTGGCACTGGCCAGTGTTTTGGTTGCCACATGCGTCGAAACCTTGGATTGGCTGGCGCTGATGGCTGTTGCCGTTGTGCCGCTCGCGCAGTGGGCCAGAATGGCCGCGGTTAGCTTGGCCGGGGCGGGCCCCACGAGTTTGTTTGCCAATAGTGCCGTCAGGGCTTCTGACTCCATCGGTATCCGCTTGCCCACCATACGCGCACGCAATTTCTCCACTGCCCGCTGCACGCGCTTTTTTGCCGCCTCTTCGCTGATGCCGAATGCAAGACCGACTTCCCGGAAAGTACGGCGTTCGTAATAACGCAGCAGCACGGCGGTGCGATCGGCTTTTCCTAAGCGAGCGACCTGTTCATCCAGCATTGGCAAAACATCTTCATCACCCATGGGGACCTCCGTCGCCGCAGAGCCGGATCGCATTTGGGCTGCCGCTAATTCATGCCGCTGGCGGGTACGTTGGTTCCGCAAGGCATTGTTGCAGCAATAGCGAACCGTGTTGAAAATCCATCCGGACATGTTGGCCCCATTCGGCAACCGAGCCGCCTTTTTTATAAGGATTAGAAACACATCCTGCGTAACATCCTCCGCGAATTCCGCATCGCGCACGCTTCGGCGGCACACTGAATAGACCCAATCCAAGTGCCGAGCGATCAATTGCGGCAATTCCGCACGGGGTTCACCGTTGGCAAGTTCCGGCAGTGTCGGGCGATCAACCATCCGAATTCCTCGATTCCTATAGTATTATGTCATGCCAAACCGATTCGGGACATATTTTTTTTCATTTTCCGAATCGTGGAGGAATACAGGCACAGCGGGGCAAATTGGATATCAGAGCCATTCCCTGAAATTCGAGGAAAGAACGCTCGTACCAGGCAGGGCAGCGGACAAGTGGGCCAAGCGGCTTGGAGGTGCCTTATAGCTGAGTTCAAGCTGGAAATAGCGGCGGTAAGACTGGTTGCATGGTCTGATAGCGATAACGTCATGACGCAGGATGTCTGTAGTTATCGCCTGCATAAAGTCTGGGCCGCAAGGGTATCGCCCTGGAGATACCCTCTCCGGGGA
>JAJZCT010000231.1 GCA_021828925.1 Planctomycetota bacterium | reverse complement strand
GCTCAAGGTGCTTCGTACCGGTTCCCCGCTGTCGAAAACGGGAGAAATGAGGTGGTGCAGCGGAGATGTTTTCCGGACAAAGGCAAGATTTCGGCCAAGGCGGGCTGGATTGCGGTTTCTTCATGGCGCTTTCACCTCTATATTTGCTGGCCGTGCGGTTGGCGTGGAATGTGAGAGCAAATTGTAAAACCTTTTTCAGGAGTCTACAAAATGAGCAGGCATAGAAGTATCGTTTCATCCGCCGCCAACTGCGGCCACCCGCAGGCCATTCGGTCAGTGGGCAATTCACACGGCTCCGCTAACGAGCGGGATGGTTCTAAGATATTTGGCCGCGTGCCTTGCGCCGCACTGCTGCTGTTGGCGGTTGGAGCGATCATGGTAGAGGGGGCCTCGGTTCGCGCTGATACCATCGTCGCGTCTGACAACGCCGGGAACTCACCATATGTGGTGGGCGTAGCACCCAACGTCAATCTCTCGGCATTTTCCGGGCAAAATGGGGGCAGCGGGTTTGGGCCTTGGTCTGTGGCCAGTACCGCCGGCAGCAGCCAGGGTGGTGATTTCATAAGCTCCAACACTTGGAGCGGCGTAACGCCTTGGTTTGACATTTGGCAGTACGTTGGAGGCCAGACCACGGCAACCCGCCCGTTGAACAGCGTATTATCCAGCGGCGAAACGCTGTCCTTTGATTTCGTGCTCAGTGCCGACGCTACCGGCGGGGCGGTAGGTTTTTATCTCTCCGATTCCGGTGGTAATCCATTATTCAGCTTTTATCAGATGGGCAACACCTCAACGGCGGGATACGCCATCGACGCGAACGGTACGACATCCGGCGTCGGCGTTCAATACAACTTTCATACGCTTGATCACATGGCGTTTCAATTGACCAGCGCCACCACCTACAATTTCGATGTGAACAATGCGTTGGCCTTTTCCGGAACCATTTCTAATGCGACCGGCGGCATCACGAGTCTGAATTTTTTCGATAGCAACGGAGGGCCTTCCAGCGATGTTCAATTCACAAACCTATCGATTTCTTCCCCCGTCCCCGTTCCAGCCTCATTTGGCCTGCTGGCATGCGGAATGGGCGCGGCCCTGGTTCTCAACAAACGCCGCCGCGTAAAGACATGAGGTCGAACCCACGCGAATCGCCTCTTGACGCGTCAGAAACGCGATCCAACGCTGGTGGATCGCGGCTACGAAGGGGTTCAATGTGGTTGCCAGCCGTTCATATGTGAAAGATTATTCATAAAGCACTATGTAAGGAGATTCAACATGAATCGCCGAAGAGGATTCACGCTCGTTGAATTGCTGGTGGTCATCAGTATCATTGCCCTTCTTATCGCGCTGCTATTGCCGGCTCTGGCTAAAGCCCGTGCGCTGGCCGTTAGCGTAATTTGCGAGTCAAATCTAAGGCAGTTGGGCGTTACGTACTCGGAATATACGCAAAGCGAGGCCCCACACGGTTTTGTGTTTAATTACCTCGACCAGGGAGACCAAAGCTGGGTAGCGGCGCTGGGACAAATCTACGCCAACACGCAAACCGATAATTATTTCCCGCTACCCGCCGCGTACCAAAAGTTGCTTATCTGCCCGGCCACAAACATTCCCGGCCAGGGCGCGGGGGCAGAGGGAACCAATCTGGGATTCGGCATTATTGGGACATCGACCGGGCCATTTCAGGCGGACTGGTGGACCCCACAAAACTCCAATATCCCCACAGGCTGGTGCAGTTATGATTTAAACGGATGGATGTACGATATTCAGGACAGTTCGGCGTATTATCAATCAGATGCGGCTGGTAACGCGGGCATACCAGTGTCGTCCATTCAGCGGTACTTCTGGAGCAGCAGCCAAACTCCGGCTGGCGCTCAGACCCCTTTATTCGCGGACGGCATCTGGCAGGACAGTTGGCCCAAGCCAACCGATCCCGTGCCACAGAATTTGAACGGCGGCGTGATTAACGATCCGGTCAATGGCATTAACGCATATTGTATCAATCGTCATAATATGGCGGTTAATGTGGTGTTTGCCGATGGCCACGTCGAGCATGTGGCTTTGGGCGACCTGTGGACCTTGCACTGGTCGCCGTACTTCACGCCGCTTTCTAAGGGCATCAGCCTCACATGGCGCCCATTTAGTTTTTAGCAACCGTTCGCGGGTGCAGCGAGGAGATCTGAAAGTGATGGCCGTCCCTCGATGTTGGACATTCGAGGCCCGAAGTGAATGAGGTAATCCGGGCGGACCGACCACAGGATCCATGACCGGTTGTTCCGAGGCGAGCGCTTCGCGAAATTTGAACGTAGGAAAGGTGATCGTTGCGCAGGCTAAAGAGACGTTTTTGAAAACCCCGCGGGGGCTTTCACTGTCGCGGCTGAATTAAGGCCAGATTCGTTAAATCCGCAGCCATTTCTGCGGCAATCATTGGTCCTCCACGAATGGCGGCTCGATACAGCAGCACCACGGCATGTCATCGTCCACGCGGGCGGGTGTGGTGGTGCAAAGCAAGTTGCTTTGTTTATAGGAGAAAAATACATGTTTAGTCAAGCATGTCCCAACGGTGGAATTGTTAGCGGTGCGGCTCAACAGGTTCGCAGGAAAAAGATCGGCGTTTCCAATATCCTGGCCTTATCCGCAGTGGTTGCGATGGCCGCCGCCGGTACCAGCCGAATGGCACACGCGGCGATGATGGCGTCGGATAATGCTGGGAACTCCCCCTATATTGCCAGCGTGACAACCACCGTCAACCCTCAAGGATGGCTCACAGGAATGAATGGTGGCAGCGGGTTCGGCCCATGGACCCTCGCGGACAGCTCGACTGGAGGTGATTTCATACAGGGGGTGGCCAGTACAGATACCTACAACGGTATTCTCCCGTGGTTTGACATCTGGGATACCTCCACTGCACCCAATGCAAATCAAACCTCCGCCACCCGTCCCTTCACCGGCGGGGCGCTGGCGGTTGGCCAGAGCTTCTCCTTTGATTTCGTGCTTAATGCTGGTGCAACCGGCTGCCAGTTGGGATTTTACCTCGGCGACTCCGGTAATAATCCGCTGTTTAAATTCTATCAAACGGGAAATTCCCCGATTAACGGCATTGTCGTAGATGGTAGTGGACAGACATCGGGCATTGGTGTGCCTTACAACTACCACTCCTTCGATCATATGGTCTTTACATTGACCAGTCCCACCACCTACAATTTTGACGTCAACGGGTCCCTGGCCTATTCCGGCTCAATTTCAAACGCGACTGGCGGAATTACCCAGGCAACATTTTTCAACAATGGCGGGGGCGGGTTTAGTGATGTGCTATTTACGAACCTTGCTGTTTCAGCAGTTCCCGCTCCTTCCACCCTCCTGATTTTCGCGGGTGGTATTGGACTGGCGGCCATGGCCTTGCGTCGCCGCGTGGACGCCAAGGTGTAAGGCTCTCTCCCCACGTTGCATTGATCCCAAGTGGCGGGCGCGATCAACCGCGCCCGTCACTTGTCGCAGGGGAAAGCTCCAAGCTCGGTTCCGCTGGCCATAGGTCATGGGCGCTTCCCGGCAATTACTCCGGGCACCGAAGCCGGAGTAGCAAATTCAGCAACAAGATGCTTGTCAATCCTATGCTCTCCGACGCGGGTTGGGGCAAGGACTCATTGGCGTGGATTCATTGTTCCGAAAAGGCAGTTGTGTTGCCCAGGACAGCCCGAATTGAGTTTTCTTCTGGTCTCTTGAGTTGTTCGCTTCGCGATGGCGTTATGATATCACACCAAGTGGTGGGGGCTGGGTGTAGCAAAGTATCTTGGTACGTTGCGTCGATAGAGTCCCCGAGTTGCCGGGTTTACCCCGATGTGGTGCCGGAATCCTGGAAAAACGGTTGTTGTTTGACCTCGCCCGGGAAAATTGCCATGCCCGCTGTGGACCTTGCACTGGTCGCCGTAATTCACGCCGCCTTCTAAAGGCATCAGCCTCACATGGCGACCATTCAGTGTACAGCAACCGTTCGCGGGTGCAGCGAGGAGATCTGAAAGTGATGGCCGTCCCGCAGCGTTCGGCATTCGAGGCTCGAAGTGAATGAAGTAATCCGGGCTGACCGACCGCAGTATCCATGACCGGTTATTCCGAGGCGAGCGCTGCGCGAAATGTGATCGTTGGAAAGGCGATCGTCGTGCAGGTGAGGGAGCCTTTCTTGAAAGTCCCTGCGGAGGCTTTCAAAAATCACGCATGTTGCTTGGATAGCGTTCAGGACACCGCCACTTTTTCATCCGCTTGACCTTGTTCGAAGAGCCGCAAGGGCATTAAACGCGGTGCCGTATGCTCGCCGGCAGCATTCTTTTCGGCGGCCGGAAAACGCGTCCGATAAACCATTGTCGAAAATGGACGCGATTGCTCGCATGTCGCTGCGGTGCTGCAAAAGCCGCCCTCGGCGCAAAGCGTGCCTGATCGAATATTTTCCCTAATGTGCGGCACGACATTGGAGCGTCGCTTAGAGAGTCCGGAAAGGGCCGAGGAAAAAAATAATATTCGACTTGACACGACTCCTCCAATGTTATATAATAAACATAGTTGCATTAGTAATTGATGATCTGGTCCGACCATTGGTCTGACAATGTGCCGGTATGGATCGACATCGAACAGGAGTTCTTGTGGTTCCCCATGCGGTGGGCTTAATGCTCAACTCGTGGCTGAAGCTAACGGTAGTGTGGATGTGTGGATTTTCTCGTCGGTTTGGTTGGTAAGATAATTCCAAGTTGGCTTTCATGCCAACAGCGGCGATATTTTTTTTGGGTTGATTGTAACACTGAGATATGGCTTGGAAATGGGTTGGTCATATCAGAATAAAAGCCAAGACTAATGCTGTAAGGAGAATTGAATGTTGACGTTATCGGATATTCGGTCGCCAAAAGGGAATCGCTTGAAGGGGTTCACCCTGGTGGAATTGCTGGTGGTCATTTCTATTATCGCGTTGCTCATTGCTTTACTGTTGCCGGCATTGGCGCAGGCCAAGGCCCGCGCTGAAGCGGTGGCCTGTGAATCCAATGAATCTCAAATGGGTCTTGCCATGCAGGAATATCTGCAGACATGGAAAGGGTTTTACCCGGGTAACGAAGTTGGCAGCGGGGTAGGAATCGCCAGTAATTTTTGCGTGTGGGTTCCACGGCTGATGACCATGATGGGCAGTGGGTCAGCCAAGCTTTTCTATTGTCCGGCTCGCCCCATTGATATGGAATATCAGGGCTACCTTTGGCCGACTGGCACGTTCCCACCGCAGGGCTATGCCAAGGGAACCATTGAATTGGGATTCGGTTATCAGAAAGGCCAGCAGGTTCTTTTTCTCGGCGGCCAGTGGCTTGCGCAGACGGACTCGCTGGGGCGGCAACTTGCTCTGCCCGCGTTTTCATACGGATACAATGACTGGGGTACTCTTGGTGCGTTTCCACAAACTGGACAGTCGCCTTATGGAGAAGGGTTGGGGGGCGATATCAGCGCTACGGGTGGGCAGTATTACCCGCAGGTTCCGCAGTCTGCTGTGCGGGACCCCGCACAGATGATTGCTGTTACCGATCGCATTGATGATGCTTCGCATGGGCTTCCAGGCTACCCCTATATATACAACTCGGATCCAACACGCAGCAATGAGGCCTTGCCAGACACCAGTATTCCCGGAGTGGTACAATGGGCGGAATGGCCCGGTTCCATCCACGAGGGTGATTCCAACGTATTGTTTGCTGATGGCCATGTGGCACCCTATTCCCAAAAGGACTTAACCCAGGTTAATCCCAATCAGGGCGGAGCTCGCATGAACATGATGTGGAACAATGATCATGCCGTTCACGCTCCAAACACCGGGTTTTATTGATTCTGAACGGCGGTGACTTCCGTTTGATGACTAGAAAGGCAACGGGTGGAATTTCAGTAAGGTCGTATGTCGGCTTTCCCACCCGAGTATCAAGGGTTCCTGTTTTAGGGAGGTTTTTAT
>JAJZCT010000230.1 GCA_021828925.1 Planctomycetota bacterium | reverse complement strand
GAAGGCGGCAGCGGTGGAGGGCGGGTTGTGGCCACCGGTACGCCCGAAGATGTCGCAAGTCATCCCACCAGCCACACCGGCAGGTATTTGCAGCATAAACTTCAGCCGCAGGAATTTGCGGCTGCGGGCTAAGCTCGACTTTTGCCATTTTGTAGGCGTGTTTTTTATGATAGCAGACTTTAAAAAGATCGGACTCCCCCGTAGATTTGCAGGTAGTGACAACCATGCGAACCGGAAAGGAGTCCGATATGTTTCGTATGCCCAAGGCGGCGGAGCCGCTGATCTCGGCATTCTCTATAGCATTCACACGCCCAACTTTCAACCGTGCCGTGCTCTTGATGCTCGGTGCGATACTGTCGTCTCGGTGCCGCACCGTGACTGGCATATTGCGTGCAGTCGGACCGTTGGCACAGGGACATTGGAGCGATTTTCATCGTGTGCTATGCCGCCGGGTGTGGTCCCTGTGGCCGTTGGCCAAGGTTTTAGCGTGTCTGGTGGTGGAATTGATTCCACCGGATCGACCGGTGGTCTGCGCGGTGGACGACACGAACCCACAGCACAAAGGCAAACGGGTGTATGGCAAAGGGCGGCATCACGATGCCTGTCGTTCCACGCACAGTCATATTGTCTGGGTGTGGGGACACAAATGGGTGGTGCTGGCGATCCATGTGCAGTTTCCGTTTGCTCGCCGGCCCTGGGCGCTGCCAGTGCTTTGCGCCCTGTATCGTCCGGAAGAACTCAACGCGTCCGAGGGCCGACGGCACAAGACACCGATTTATCTGGCCCGTCAACTCATGACGGTGCTCATCCATTGGTTTCCGGAGCGAAAGTTCATTCTGGTGGGCGATGGCGGCTACGCCAGCCACGACCTGGCACGCTTCTGTTTTCGACACCGACGGCATGTGACGTTGATAAGCCGGTTCAATCCGCAAGCGAATATATGTGCTGCGCCGCCAGTGCAACGCTCACATGTCGGACGCCCCCGCTGCCGTGGCCGCAAACTCGCCACACCCCAAACCGTGGTGGCCAAGGCCAAGCGGCGGCGCTACACAGTGAACTGGTATGGCGGCCAGACTCGGCGGGTTGAATTGGTCGGCGGCGAAGGACATTGGTACAGAAGCGGCCAAGGGCTGGTGCCCCTCCGCTGGGTATTCGTACACGATGTGGAAGGAACACATCGGGACGAATACTTCTATGGCACGGACCCAACGCTGGGCTGCGATCAAATCGTCAGTCTGTTCACCACACGTTGGAGTATCGAGGTGACTTTCCAGGAAGTCCGCACCCATTTGGGGTTCAATACGCCACGGAACTGGTCCGCCAGGAGTGTGCTGCGAACGGCACCGTGTCTGTTGGGATTGTTCAGTGTGGTATGCCTGATGTTCGAGCGAATGACGCGCCAAAGCCGCGCTGTTATCCAATCCAAGCCGTGGTATCCGAAGAAGGAGATTACCTTCAGTGATGCGATCACGGCGGTGCGCCGATTATGCTGGCATGAGGTTTTTCAACACCCGCCATTTGCCACGGGTGTTGATAAATTACCGAGGCATCTTCGCTTTACGCTGCTGGACTACCTGAGCCGTGCCGCGTGAGCCCAAAAAATGGCAAAAGTCGAGCTAAGAGCCTGTTTGAAAAGTCCGATGCGGGTGCATTGGCTTGGCAAATGGATGGATGCAAGAACGCAGATCCGAAGCATATTCTGGAATATGTTGAGGATCCATCACGCCGCAGACGGCCGTTTGCCGCCCCAAGGCGCTCCCGGCGGAGTTTCCAAACAGGCGCTGAGGCATATTCCCGTGGCCAAACTCCACAACAGCAAATCATCCATCTGCTGGCGATGACGCGTTAAAGTTTGCGGGAGCGACTTGTTACGCGAAAATTCGCGCCACACTGGCCAATTGCCGGCCCGTCGTGGCACAATATATTCCGTCGCTCAGGCAGAAACGATCCTCATGGATTTCAGCCATTGCCGTGCAGCACCACGCAAACAGTGTGCGGAGCGAGGCACATGTGTTCGTTCTGCCCAGTACCTTTTCCATGTTCAGGAACCCCGCGATTTTCTCACCATCCGTAACTTCGTTAAAAGACCGGTATATTTCAGAAAGCTCATTTTTGGGGTGGGAAATTAACTCCACGTCGTCAGGCCAATCTTGCAGTGGCACCTGAGGCGGGCCAAGAGCCTTAATTACGGCCACGGTATCTGCGAAGTAATAGGCCTCCAGCATGTTCACAAGAAAGAACACGCCCGCGCGCCACTGGTTCTCGCCGAGGATGTTATCAAGGGCACCGCGGTAGCGCGCGAATACCTCTTGCCTCTGGTTGCCCCGGCTCCGTTCAAGATCATCGACAAGCAGGATAAAGTGCAATTCTGATTCCCTCAAAAACCTGCGGGCGGGATAGCCAATTTCCGTAGCGTCACGATCTGGAATCAGCTTGCCGCTGCCTACCATGCGAAGCTCGCGTTTTTGCGAAGTTATCGGCGACCTTTGTTCAATTTTCCGGATAACCTGAAATGTACCGTGCCCCGAAGCGCATAGCGACCGCAGCAGCAATGGCAGAATTTTCAGCTCTCCTTCACCAGTTACGAATAACCCAAATTTTACAAAACGCCAATTTTCAGGCTCCCCGGGCTTGCTCATTGCGCCAACTCCGCGGATGGCGCGGCGACTGACTGCTTGCCGACCTCCTCCGCCATGTACAGCGCGCCTGCGGCGTATTTCTCCAAAAGGTCTTGAACTTCGGAAATTTGACACAATCGCTGAAACACGGCTTGGCCGTTGCAGGACTCAGCAACCAAAATATCTTTTGGCTCGAATTGGCTGATGAGTACGGGCGAATGGGTGGCAAGCAAAATCTGCTTCTTCCATGACGTCGCGGCGGTTTTCATGGCTTCCGCGAGCACTGATATTGCCCATGGATGCAGGGAAATCTCCGGCTCGTCAAAGATCAGGACGGCGTCGCGGTCTTTTCCCTCGGCGAACAAAGCCGTGAGCATGCAAAGCAATTGGAGGTGCCCGTCGGAAACGCCGGACGCGCGTATCGGCTTCCGGCGGCCCTTTTCCAGGAAACTACCATAAACACTGGAAGCCCCTGTCGCTTCCATTACTACGCCGTCGAAGGTAGGGAAGGCTTGCTGCATATAGTTAAGAATCGTCGTGTAGCGATCGTCGATTTGTCGCTTGCCGTCCAAATTTCGCAACACCGACCAGAGATTATCGCCCCGGTCCCATAGCCATGTTTCGTAGCTCGCTTCCGAACCCCGATTTTTTAGCGACCATAGGTTAAGATGCCTGCAGTGGTAAAAGTGCACGAAATGGAGGATTCGGTCCAAGCTGGCCGCTGCGTTGATGCGGGAATCAAAGTCTAAGTAGCGGCCCAGGCTGAGTTTATGCGGTTCGCGCAGAGCAACGTTCACCGGATCGTGGATTCCCGCGTTGTAAAAGTCCGCCTTATCACTTCCGGCAGCGCGACTGATGAGATGTAATCCATCGCTGAAACGCCGCAATATCTCCCCGGCAAAGGGGTCGATTCGGCCGGAGGAAAGACCAAGAGTCAACTGGTATTCAAGCTCACCGGTGGATACTGCAACCGTAATCTGTTCGCCCTCGCCCGCCCCGTCAAACAACAGGCCAATACCGTGGCTGCGGGCCGCCGAAGCTAACTCCACGCTACGAATCGCGCAATCTCTTACAAACCAGACCGTATCCAAAAATGTGCTTTTTCCCGCACCGTTCGGCCCAAAAAACACATTGAGATCGCGAAGATCAACGGAAACGTCAGCCAGTGCCCGGTAGTTTTTGATGTGCACTTTCGTGATTAATTGTGACATCGCCATCCTCTTGCAATCCGGGGGCACCACGACCCAATCCTGATGATAATCCTTCGCGTCCAATACGCCAAGCTGCCGTGATATGTGTTTGACTGGCATAACACTGCGGGCTGGAGGACCACCGCCAACGAAACAATCTCGGAATGGCCAGTGCGCAAATTCGGCCAATCCCGAAGCACCCCATTTGTTTCGATGCTCTCATTCGCCTCCGCTCCGGTCATCGCAGTTTCCTCGGGCGTAATCACCGCCGAGTTCCCCCGCGACCTTGTAACACAACGGCGTTAAAGTTTGCGGGATTGCCCGCCGGGGGGCTTGCTGAATATACGATTGGCGAGTATCGCGGCCCAAAGCGCCAGACCAATGGGGGCCATGTAAAGGATCTGATCCGTCATCGGCGATTGATTAATTGCGGGAACAATACCAAAAACGGCCAATAATCCGCGCAGAATCAGCAGCGGAATCATCACCGCCATGGAAATCCGCCAGGCGACTTTCAGCGGCATGCCAATGTTCCGGTTGATCGACATGACCAGAAAGCCGGTCAAAAACACCATCAGCAGTGTCCAAGCCACATAAACTGCGGCAAAAAACAAACTTGCCACCAGACCCAGCACCACCACCACCACCGGTGCCACGGCTGAAAAAAAGTTCTGCAGACTCTGTGCGTTGATCTGCACCGGCGGGAGTTTGTCCACCGGAGTGGATTTAACCGCGGCGGGCGTTATGGTTCCGTTCGCCAGCAGCATTTCCTGCTGCAGTTGGGCCAGCGGCATGACCATCATCGGCTGGCGCAATTTTGTTCCGGTTAATATCAGATCGGTGCGGTTAAACAATGCAATCAGCGGATAGGTGTTCAGCGCCGATGATCCGCTTAGGCTGGTATCCACCAGAACGGTTTCGTAAGGACTTTGCACCTTCAGGGGTACAAGTTTGGTTTTCCCCTTCGGCTTGATTATTGACAATTGGCCCTTGTCCAACACCATCGGAAGATAGTGCCGGTCATACGATGCCGCAAATGTCTGCAGCGGCTTAATGGCATGAGCCGACATGGAAAAGCCTACGCATATTGCCCCGATGATAATCGCCCAGACCAGCGGCCAGAATGTCGCGGATGTTGGATACATTGCGGCCTGGGCCCATTTTTCCGGCTCCACCAGCAGCAGTAAAAACCGCTTCGGCAGCGGAGGGGGCTTGGGTTTGGAAAACCGCACGGGCGGTTTGTATCGCGAATCCTGTGGTGGCGTTTGCGAAGGAGGCGTTGGAGGATTTTCGGTCATTGCGGTGGTCTCAATTCTGCGCCGCCGTGCCAGCGTAACCAGGGGCCGGTGGAAGGTCCCATCCCACGAAACTTCCGCATTCAGCACAGGATATCGCTGCCTGCCGCAGCGGGTTGGAGTTAATCGTTTACCCGGCCAAGATATTCCCCGGTACGGGTGTCCACACGTACCACCGTCCCCTGGGCGATAAAGTCCGGCACGTTAATAATCAGGCCGGTTTCCAGCGTTGCATCTTTGCCGACATTGCTGACGGTGGCACCCTTGATGCTTGGCGGGCAATCGGTGATTTCCAGTTCCACGGTATTGGGCAGTTCCACCGAAAAGGGCTTGCCCTGATACATGGTGATCTGCACCTGCGTATTGGGTTTCAAATATTTGACCGCTTCACCCACCACATCGCCGGAAAGCTCAAGCTGCTCAAAGTCATTGAGGTCCATGAAATAGTGTGTTGTGGCATCCGAGTACAGATATTCCATGGGCTTTTGATCTAAAAAGGCCTGCTCAAGTGTATCATCCACACGGAATCGCTGTTCAATGATGCTGCCGGTCTGCGTGTCCTTGAGCTTCACCTGCATGAACGAACGCCAATTCCCTTTTGACACTTTTGCAAAATCATGCACAACGTACAGTTTATTGTTGTATTCAACGGCAACACCGCGACGCAAATCAATAGCTTTAATCGACATTTATTTCCTCTAATTCCTCTAAAGCCGCCGCTGCATGCCTCTCTGGCGGCGGCGGCTCGGCCAAAACTGCCCTCATGGGGATTCGAACCCCAGTTACAGGCGTGAAAAGCCCGTGTCCTAGGCCTCTAGACGATGAGGGCCAGAGAGCACCGTATTATATCGAAAGCTTTT
>JAJZCT010000229.1 GCA_021828925.1 Planctomycetota bacterium | reverse complement strand
TGGCCCCATGGAATCCTTTTCAACGCGCATTTGTTTGGTGGGGACTTTCTGTGACATCATTTACAAACTCCTTGTTCCAATGGCTGCCTTGGCCGAGGTCTTAAAATTCAATAACGGCTTTGATAACGCCGGTTTCCGGTAAAGTAAAGGCGCTAAACTGCTCCACCACCTGATCCGCACTGCAACGATGAGTGATCCAGGGTTTGGTGTTGATTTGGCCGGACTCAATCATTTTTATGATTTTGGGAAAATCACCGGGCAACGCGTTGCGGCTGGAAAGCAATGTTGTTTCATGCCGATGAAACTCCGGATCATTAAGGGAAAAATCCCCCACGAATAATCCAACATACACCAGCTTTCCGCCATGCGCCATGAAGGATAAAGCACCACTCATTGATTTCGGATTGCCGGTGGCATCTATCACCACTGTGGCCATATCACCATTGGTCAGTTTCGCAAGGGTCTTCGCCGGCTCATGGCCCGCGTGCAGGCAATCTTTTACGCCCAGTTGCGCGCGGCAGAAATCCAGTCGCTGTTCACTTAAGTCCATGACCATCACGCGGCTTCCCGCCGCCTGGGCAAACTGAATAACCGACAAGCCGATCGGGCCGGCCCCGATGATCAGCACCGTATCGGCGTTGTCCACTCTGGCCCGATCAACGGCATGACAGCCAATAGCCAGCGTTTCCACCAGCGCAATATCGTCATAAGATAGTGCGCCAGCTTTGTGCAACTTGCGAATCGGGATATGTACGAGTTCGCGCATGCCGCCGTCAATATGCACTCCCATGACCTTCAGATTCACACAACAATTAGGTTTACTACGCCGACATGCAATACATGTGCCGCAATTGAGGTAAGGTTCCACGGAACATTTATCACCAACTTTTAAGCCTTTGTCATTGGGACCAATGGCAAGAATCTCCACGCCCAGTTCATGGCCCAGAACTCTCGGATAGGTAAAAAACGGCTGCTTTCCCCGAAAGGCATGTAAATCTGTTCCGCACACGCCCACCCGATGCACGCGCACCAAGGCGTCATCCGGCCCCAGCGCGCCAGGTTCATCGGTTGTTGCCAACTCAAATTTTCCCGGTTCACGAAGTAACAGCGATTTCATGGGTTGATCCTTCTTTGGCCGGGCGATCGGGCAGCGGAATCAGTGGCGGCCTGAAAATAGCCTTACCTATTGCGTTTAATTATTTTCTTTGCGGCCGCTGGGCCAGGACTTTCCTTGAATCGGTTTAAGAATTTCCAATACTTCCGCCAGCAGTTGCCGGTCCAGCGGTTCGTCCGCCCACTGGGCATTCATGCGGATATTTTGTTCTTTCGCAGTGCCCACCAGCGTGGTGGCGATATCCGCATTGGCCAAGGAATATTGCAGCGCCAGTTGGGAAATATTGCTCCCGCGTTTTTGGCAATGTTCTGCCGCCTTGGCGCACGCCGCCTGAATATCCGCCGGTGCCGGATGCCACGTCGGCGGCCCCTGATCGCTTAATAACCCCATCGACAACGGTGAAGCGCTGATGACGCCAACGCCTTTCTGTTTCAGCAGGGGAATCAACTGTGACAGGGACGAATCATTAAGTGAATAGTGGCAATAAGAGAGAATCACATCCACATGCGTTTGTGCCAGAACCTCCCGGAATATTTTCAAGGGCAGCCCTGTAATGCCAATATATCGAACCTTCCCGGTATCCCGCAATTTCCGTAGCGCGGGAATGGTTTCATGGATAACCTGATCCAATGATCCAAATTCAATATCATGGCACTGAATTAAATCAACATAGTCCAGCCCCAGGCGTCCGAGACTCTCATCCACACTGGCAATCACTCGTTTGGCTGAAAAATCAAAATCCCGGGCGTCATTGCCGTAGCGCCCAACTTTCGTCGATAGATAATAGCGGTCACGTTTAATTGTTTTCAGCGCCTTGCCCAGAAGCGTCTCGGCTTTGGTCAAGCCATAAAATGGTGACACATCAATAAGGTTGATTCCGCAGTCCAGCGCCGCATGAACCGTGGCAATGCCGTCTTCTTCCCGAACCGGCCCAAATGCCGATCCCAGTGGCGAGGCTCCGTAGCTAAGGCGGGAGACACGTAAATCCATTTTACCCAATAAATTGTACTGCATAGTCCTTTCCTCCGCGCGGCGGATATTTCCGCCAAAGCGGCGCAGTGTACGGCCTACAGGCTGATTCTTCAAGAATTACCGATGATTTGCCACAATCAGGCGGTTTGGGCTATAATGCGGGGCTTGAAAATCCGGCGGCGTAGCTCAGTTGGTAGAGCGCGGGATTCATAAGCCCAAGGTCTCCGGTTCGAGTCCGGACGCCGCTAGTAACAGTGCCGCATGTGCGGAATGCGGCCAGACTGGCGTTAATTTCGGCCCTATAATAGGGTTAGATGAATAGATACGAAAGGATCCATCATGAAAGAAAAAGTCCATCCCGATTACAATTTTGTCAAAGCCCATTGTGCTTGCGGCAACACGTTTGAAACCGGATCGGCATCCAAACGCATCGAAGTTGATATTTGCGGCGTTTGCCATCCGTTTTACACCGGTAAACAGAAATTCGTCGATACGGCTGGTCGTGTAGAACGCTTCCAGAAAAAGTACGCGAATTTTGATGTGAAAAAGGCCATGCAATCCACCAAGTAGCATGGGCTTGCCAAAAACGGAAAACGTCGTGTCCGCCGCAAGGCCGGGCGCGACGTTTTTATTTATCCGTTCACGGCTACACCGACGGGGGGCATGGCCCGCATTGTGATGCAGGCTTCCCAGCCTGCTCGATCTCATCTCTGTGAACGGTTACGTTTTTATTGATGCGGATTAATCAGTTTGCCGCGCGGGCTTTTAGATTTCAGGAAGTGGCGATATGTCGGATACGGTGCGCACGAAGGGCCATGATCTGGTGCTGCAAAAGCTCCACGGCATGCACGAGCGGCAGGGGGCTGTGCAACGCGAACTGGAAGAAGCCGGTGCCACTACCAATTCAGCCCGGCTGGTAGAATTATCACGTGAGAACGGGCGGCTGGAAAAATCTCTGGCGCTCTATCGCACGTATCTCAAACTTCATGCCGATGCTGTGGAAGCGCGGCAAATTGCGGATGACGTCGCTGAAGACCAGGACTTTCGTAACTTGGCCGCCGCGCAGCTTCTGGAATTGAATCAGCGCATAAATCCTTTGCTGGACCAGATGCTCGATGAATTTCTCGCCGGGCAACGCGGTGCTTCGGATTCCATGATGCTGGAAATCCGCGCGGGTACCGGCGGCGATGAAGCTGCTTTATTTGCCCGAGACCTCGCGGAAATGTATCGGCGATTCAGCGAAAAAAACAACTGGCGCTTTGATGTGCTGGATTTTTCCCCCACCGAACACGGCGGCTTTCGCGAATTCATCGCCAATGTCCGTGGTTCCGGCGTGGTTGAATTGCTGGCCATGGAATCGGGCGGCCACCGTGTGCAACGTGTGCCGGAAACTGAAACGCAGGGCCGCGTTCATACCAGCGCTGCCACTGTGGCTGTACTGCCGGAACCCGATCAATCCGCCATTGAAATAAATCCCGCTGATGTTCGCGAGGATGTTTCGCGAGCGGGCGGGCCGGGAGGTCAGAATGTCAATAAAGTTGAGTCCGCGGTGCAATTAACGCATTTGCCCACCGGCATTACCGTGCGTATGCGGGAAGAACGCAGCCAGCATAAGAACCGCGACAAAGCCTGGCGCATTTTACGATCCCGCGTTTTCGAATTCTTTGATCAACAGCGTCGCGCCCAGCGTTCCGATGCACGCCGCGAAATGATCGGCAGCGGCGATCGCAATGAACGCATCCGCACTTATAACTTCCCCCAGAACCGCCTGACCGACCACCGCCTGAACCGCAACTTCCCCCTGGAAAATATTATCGCCGGCGAAATGTCCGATCTTCTCATGGCCCTGCGTGACCTGGCCCGCGAGCGCCAACTCGAATCCATGCTTGATTCCACAACCCCGTCCCAGTAATCCCCGCCACGCTCCCCGCGAAAAATGTATCCCCGACCCATGGTGACAATCCGGTGGCCGTCGCGAGATCCGTCCGACCACGGCTCACGGCTTAGAAATGACCCACCACGATAGCGCGCTAGATCGCCATCCGCCAGACTGGCCCTCCCATGGCATAGCCGCCGCCCTGATTGCGCGGCAAGTTTTCCAGGCGTAAGTAAAATTGGAAATCATAGGAATCCGACGGCCCTGAAGGATGGCTGGTGTGCGGCATCCCTGTGGAGGGGTGAAACTGGAAATGGTTTCTGACACGACGATCAGGCGCTAAGCCTTTTCGGATGCGACGCTGCCGGCCACTCGGCGAGAGTAACGCGGCAATATGGGCTTATGTACTTATTGGAGACGAGGGGAATCGAACCCCCATCTGCGCATTGCGAACGCGCCGTCCTCCCATTGAACGACGTCCCCGGGTATGAATACTAAATTAACGGATGCTGTGGGTTTAAGCAACTGTGCGGCTGAGCGGTGGAGCGGCGGGGCCGCCATTAGGTGGTTACAGTTACCAAGGGCGGGGGGACAACATGGGGGACGGGCGGCGGGGACGGCGTTGGAAGTTAGTTTGCGGCCGGCAAGGGCGATGGGCAAGCAAAATGGTACCGTCGGCTTTCCGTGGTTGCAGTCGGGCGATTAATTGGGCGGGATTTCGGGAAGAATTTCCGCGTCACCCTGAAATGACGCCACCCAGGGGATCAGGTCGATGAGATTTGTCACTTCGCCGCACAAAATGCCTTCTGCCGGGCTGGCGGCCTGGTAGGTGAACCCCGGCGGCCAGAGCTGCTCGTCGGCGGTGCTTGCGGCGTAACCGGTCAGGCGAATTCGCACAAGTTGTGGCGCGCCGCCGACCATGATGCCCAGGCTGTTCTTAAAGTATTCGGCGGCGCTGAAGGGGCGTACATCATAGAGATCCTCGGACACGCTTAAGGCTCGAATGCGCGCGAGCTTTAAAATTGGCCAGTGCTTGGTCAGGTGGTCGTAGCCCGCCACGTACCAGGCCCCTTGATAATTCCGCAGATAATAGGGATCAAAGCGCCGCTGGGTTTCCTGTTCCCTGGTCTGTACATAATAAGTCATATCGACTGAAAGCCGCCCGCCAATGGCTTGGTGCAACGGTTCAAACCATTGAGATCCTTTGGATAGTACGGGGGCTGGCACAAATTCCACCCGCCCTTGCGCGCGGCGGACTTCATCGCGTTGGCTTTCCGGCAGGGCATCGAGCAATTTGGATAGCAGTTTATCGAGGCGCTTGGACAGCGACGGCGGCATGACCGGGCGGATGGCCTGCACCGCTGTGGCCAAGACGTGCATTTCGTCCTCATCCAGTTGTACATTGGGCACCACCCAGGTGAGGTTCGTGTATTTGTAGGTTTGCAGGGCGCGGTCATATTCAATGGGAGCGTGCAAGTCGTCGCGCATCAGTTCAATAAGACGCCGCAACGTGCGCTCATCGATATCCTTCAACCCAGCCAGTAGCGATTCTTTGGTACAGGGGCGACCCCGGTGCCATTGCTCGCGCAGTTGGCGGTCGATTTCCACAATCTTCCAGAGGCGTGATCGAAATTTACTGTACCGACTTTTGGCCATAGGCCGCTATTATCCCGTGCCGTACAAATGCCGCAACATGCCACAACAATCGCCACAACAATCGACTTCCAATTTTCCTTGGGTATTCAACCATGCCGTGTACGCACCCGTCGAATAGGTCCGTTAGCTCAATGCGGCAGCGTTGAGTTGTTCGCAGGTTATCGTTTGTGTGCTGCGTATTACGCCCGCGCCAAGATCATTACTGGAACTAAAAAGGCTCATCTTTGTGGCCAGGGCGTGGACCCAGAGACACTGAGGCAAAGCCACGCCTATATTAGTGGCCCTCTGCCAGTCATCATCGGTCAGCAATTCGTTCGCATAAGCGGAAGCCGGTGCGTCAGTGAAA
>JAJZCT010000228.1 GCA_021828925.1 Planctomycetota bacterium | reverse complement strand
ACAAAATAACGTTTGGCATCGGTGAGGTTATGCGCCTGTTTTACGCCATAACCGATGCGCGCGACGGCTTCACTTAAAGCATCGGCGTGGTCAATTTCATCGTCCACAACCAGTACACGAATGACGGGGTCTTTACTCATGTGATAAAAGATAGCCGCTGGCACGGATGCTTTCCAGTGCAGAGGCCTAACAGATTACGCTAATGTTGTTTTCATTTCCCGGCGTAAATGCGTTACACTATTTATCAGGCGGTTTATGTATTTGCTGTTTATGAGGGTTTTAGGCCATGTCTGACTCTTCTTCCGGCGGCGTAAAAGTTATGGGCTTGATCATCGTGGCGGTGATTGTTATTGGTCTGGGCTTCTGGTTGTTTCAAACCCCACCGACCAGCCCGATCCTAAAATATCCCACCAGCCGCAACGCCCTGTTGAGCCGTTACATGAAATTAGTAGCACACGGGCGCACTAGAACGGATCAAGAGGCGTTTAAGCTGATTTCATGGCCCGTGCGGCTGGAACATAAGAATCACCCCGGGCGGGTCTGGCAGACCATGGAAGATATGAACCAATATCTCACCGGACTTTTTGGAGCCAACTGGGGAAGTGAGGCAAAAATTGTTCCGCCATCGGATACCGCAAGCAATCATTACGTTGTTGCAGTGCGAACCGAGAAATTCCACTTTACCTTGGTGCCGCAAAATAAATTAGCATCACCGACATTGGGTGGCACAGAGCATTGGGGAATTGCGGCCATTCGGGAATTCCCGTTTACCGGCGGAGCGCAGGCGCAGCATGTTGCAGCTGCAACATCCGTACTCGGTGCGGTAAACCCCGGTGCGGCCGCTAATGTCGCCGGAATTGCCGCAGCCTACAGCGAGGCGGACAATGGCACCGCCTGGCAGATTAAAGAACGGTTGCTCCCGACGGTGGAAGACCCTGATGCGGCAGCATTACGGCAATGTATTTACCAGTTATGGCCCGTACGAAAAGACCCAACCGTCATATGGATGCTGAAAAAAATCAGCCGGGATGCGGCGTACGCCCCGAACATTCAGAATGATGCCAAGGCCGTACTATCCGGCCGCGTATCCAATGCCATTCTCATTGGCAATCAGGTAACGCATATTCATACGCCCCTGCCGAAAGAGCCGCAGTGAGTTATTGTGGCTTGATGGGCCTCTGTTCAACGACGGTAAGGTCAAAACCCTCCAGACCATGAAGTTTCTTGGGACGATTGGTCAGAATAATTAATTCCCGCAGGCCCAAGTCGCGCAGAATTTGCGCCCCGATGCCGAAATCCCGTCGTCCCATTCCACTGGAAGTTTCGCCGGAATTGGCAGACTTTTCAGCCTTGCGCATTTCCCGCACCCGAGCCAAAAGCGCCAAGCCACGCGACTCCTGCCGCATATACACGACGGCCCCCTTACCGGCATGTTGAATGATTCGTAAAGATTCCTGCAGTTCGCTGCCGCTGTCGGTAAAAGTAGCCGCGAAAACATCGCCCAGCAGATGTTCGGAATGCACCCGCACCAGAACCGGATCGCCCTGAATAATCGACTTGCCCGTGGCCGGGTCAATGTTGCCCACCCCCCCACTGGTGATAGCCACATGCAGCAGCGGGTCATTGAGTGTTTCATAAACATGCAGATCAAACGTGCCGAAGGCCGTCTTTAATTCCGTTGACTCAATACGCTTTACCAGCGCATCGCGCCGGAGGCGGTACTGAATAATATCCGCATTGCTGCACATCAGCAGACCGTGTCTGCGGGAAAACTTCTCAAGCTCCGGCAGCCGGGCCATGGTGCCGTCTTCGGACATAATTTCAATGATCACACCGGCTGGATACAGACCAGCCATTCTCGTGAGATCCACCGATCCTTCGGTTTGACCCGCTCGCTCCAGTACGCCGCCGGGACGGGCGTTCAAGGGGTTAATGTGTCCCGGACGGCAGAGATCGTCCGGTCCGCAGTTCGGATTAATCAGCGTTTGGATGGTCAGCGCGCGTTCCGCCGCTGAAACGCCCGTCGTAATTCCCAGTCGCGGATGAGCATCAACGGATACGGTAAAGGCGGTACCTAATGGGGCGGTGTTATAAGCGGCCTGCGGATACAAGGCCAAACGTCGGCAGTCCTCGGTAGTCATGGCAACGCACAAAACTCCCCGCGCTTCTTTGAGCATAAAATTCACAATTGCCGGCGTGATAAACTGTGCGGCACAGACTAAATCACCTTCGTTTTCACGATCTTCATCGTCCACCAGAACGATCATTTCACCGCGCTCTAACGCCGCCAGCACATCCTCAATTGAAGCAAACTGCATGATGAGATTATCTCCACCGACATTCCATTATACCCGCATCGGCTGGCGGCATTTCGCTGCGCGCCGGCAATGACATTGACAATATCATAACGCCATTTCAGTGCGGCAAAAGAAAAAGCCTGCCGAGGAACCGTCTCCTCGGCAGGCATTTATATTCGTCAAGTAAGCCACGTGCCGCCTTAGGAACGGGTCCCAAATAACTTCCCCAAAATCCGACCTACCCTCCCTCACATAGCCGCCGGCTCTGCCGGTGGTGCCGACTTCGATTGCCGTGCAAATCGGGAAATTATTTCGGTACTGTTCCCTAGCTGGGATTGCAGGCTTTGAGTTGGCCGCTGGAACATGCCGGCGGCGTGGCGATCTGCATTCCTTGCGGAGATTCCAACGGATACCACTTGGAGCCTTTCTTGGGGCTGCGTACGAGAATTCCGCCGCCTTCCATGGCCATTTGCATAAGTGCAAAATTGGGCGGCTGGCCCTTGGTCTTTGGATTGCTCTGCTGCGCTTGAAGCTGCTCCATCGCTTTTTTAGCCTGAGGCGAATATTTTTCCAGATAGGCCAGCGTCTTATCTGAGCACGATGAACAGGAATAGTACTCCGCCCAAACGAGTGTTGGTTTACCCGTTTTGCCGATCAGCGGCGGATATTTGGATCGCGGCAGAACCTGAACGCTGCCATCAGAGGTATCATAGTAATAGGCGGTTGTGGGGCCATAATTATTACTGTGGAACATGGTCCGGACAATAAAAGCAATAGCGACGATAGCCACCACTGCCGCGATAATGCTCATCACCGCGGAGTTCTCATTTATGGTGTTCCGCAGATTCGATGGCTTGAGCTTCTCTTTCCAGTTGTATGGGAGAATCATATAACGCACCTTCCTAAAAAAACTAAACCAATCACTCACACAAAACAGGCCGGAAACATTGGCCGAAATAACGCTCTAATTCTCAACGCCGCGGAGTTGCCGGGCAGGAATTAATACCCATCCCGATCTCGCATGTGATGACTTTAACACGTTTTTATTAAATTACAAGCTATCACCCACAATCGTACGTATATTACCTGCGGAGCCCTTGGGGGCGAGAGCCGGAACAGCAACAGGGATCCGTTGCTGTGCTGCATATTGGCTCATGGCGCCGGCTGGGAACTGCGGCCCATAGATTAATACTGGTGGACGATCAATACTTATGAGATCCACGCCGACCATTGGTCCGTTTATCTTGAATAATCCGCGTGAGCGGGGCGCGCTGGCGCAGCAATTCGGCCAGGTTGTAATGGGTAAAGGGTTGATCGCAAGCGGGGTTCCGTCCGCGCGCATTGGCCGCCCAGAAATCCAGAGTGCGGGGGGTGAACAGCGCACACTGCAGATTGCTCTCGAAGGCCACGGGACGTTTCATCATCGCAATGGCGACAGGGACGTCGATATGGCCGTAATTTCGTTTCACCCGTTCCACCAGTTTTTTGTAATGTTCGCCGGAGGAAACGATCACGGTGTCCGCAACCGGCGTGGGTTGAAGCTCCCGGTTGTACTGCCCGGGGCCGGCGGTTTGAAACACTCGGGGGGTGGCGTTGGCATAGACGCCAACCGCACGCTTGCTCTTCCCGTCGCTGATCACGTAGTAGTACTGGCAGGTGTGCGGGACACGGCGCATAATATCGACGGCTTCATCCAGCGTGGCCGCGTTTTCCATGACATACCGCACCAGTTCCGCCATGGGCATTCCGTTCCAATTTTCATTGTTGTTTCCGCCAATTTCTCCGATGGAGATATGTTTTTCATTCATCGCCGTGACCGAGCCAATGAAGCCCGCGTAACCGATGTTGACCCACGCGTGTCCGTAATCGGGTCGGTATACGATGACCGCGGCGTTCTTTTCCAGGCCGACGCCCGTCATGTAATCGAGCAGACGGCCATGGAGCAGCTCGCCGTTTTTCGTCGCCTTGTCCATGAGTGCAAAGCCGCTGCAATGAAACAGTTCCGGGAAAACATTAGCGTAATGAATTTCCCTCGCCTGCAATCCGGCACCCGCGGCCAGGGCGTTCATCTCGGTAATGTACTTCGTTGGAATGTGCGGATGGAGCATTCCCCAGGCTTTCTCTATCCGCTTGATAAAAGGCACCCCTTTGGCGACCGTGGCGACGAAGCCCGCGATATAAAGTATGTTGTGCACGTTATCGCGCACATGCGGACGCAACAGCACCCCGTGTTGCCAACCCATTTCCCGGGGGCCGCCCGTCACGTGCAGAACGAGATTCCCGTTGATTCGTTCGAGATATCCCCGGCCCTCGCGCGCAATGATTTCACCCGCATCGGCAAAAGAGGTCCACTGGCCGGCGGCCAGCCCCGCCGCCGTCGAACCCATGAATTTCACAAAATCACGGCGATTCACCCTGGACATGGGATGACTCCTTTTATTTATAGCCATTGGCCGCCCAGCCGACGTCTTTGAGAAAGTGCGGCAGTGTCTGGAAAAAGCGCTTCACCTGCTGGAGGGGTATTACCCGGTTTTTTGTTCCGGCCGGTGGCAAAAACACAAAATCGGATTTTTTCAGATTCGGATTCAACTCCAGATTATCGATGGTTGCGGAGATATGATAGAGGCCGTCCTTTTTGACGAACTCAATTTCCACTTTCCGCGGCAGGTGGTCCTTTTGACTGATCCACAACCGGGCGGTGGCTTTAATCTTTTTTCGCAATTTTCCCCTGGTTTGCAGCGCAACAACGTAACAGGGAACTCCCCCTGTGGTTTGTACGCCCTGCACCACCGCCTTTGTCTCCCACCAGATAGTGAAAGGAGAAATGGAAGCCCTCAATGGTCGCGTCGCGGGAGGGCCTTTCATGGCGGTGGATTCGCGCCGGGGCGAGGTCGCCGCAACAGCAAGGGTCTGCTTTACAGAAACCGGCGGTGAATTCCCACCTTCCCCTCTCCACAACGGCAAGCCGGCGCGCGCCAGGAAAACGGTTTTCTCCGCCGGTAGATAAAACCACAAATTCTTCCGAAACACTCCGTTTATCTTTCCCTTGGACGTCTGAACGTTGAATTGGAGCGTGGCCGGTTTCAGCCACGCCAGACGGGCGCTAAGCCTCTGCGCGTCGCTCTTCTTCGGCGGCGTGATCTTCACCTTGACAACGCCGGCCACGGACCGGTATGTATGAGTATTGTCGGGGTTGGCCAGTCGCTGACAGGCGTTATAACTTTGCCAGAGGATTACGTAGGGTCGCGCCAACTGAAAGTAAACGACGGCGGCACCAATAATGACGATGATTCCAACTGCGGATAATCCTATGAATATTTTCTTCTGCTTCATTGCCGATGATTCCTCGAAGAATTTCCGAGCTTTGGCCAGCGCCTATCTTATTCAACCAGACGGATGGCTGTCAACCCCAATGGTGTCCGATGGTGTCCGACAATTTCGCGTCAGCGACGCGTCACTTTGGGTGATTTTCAGGCCGGCTGGCGTTGTGGCGGCGGGTGGCTGGGCTTCCGAGAGACGATGGGAAGCCTGACTTCCGTCGCGGCGCATGCGGCGGCGCAGCGGTTCAGGGGGCCAATAAAATCTCCCCGGAGCCGGGTTAGGCTAATTTTTTCATTGACTTGCGCGTAATATGAAATGATGGTTAGAGCAGGCTTTAAGTTTTTTTCATAGTGTGTTAAA
>JAJZCT010000227.1 GCA_021828925.1 Planctomycetota bacterium | reverse complement strand
TCCGCGAACAGTGCGCGTATCGCGGCCGGTTTAAAGCAATCCGGGAGGAATAATTGGAGACTTTCTCTGCTTCCGAAGAATCTCACCATTCTTGGCTCGCAGTCGTACCTGCTTCGGTTTTCCTTCTACCACAAAGGGAAAGAACTTCCTTACCACTATTCGGTGCCGGTGAGTTATAAGGTGCGCGGTCCGATGGAGTTAGCGCCGGATAGCGTATTTTTCGGTGCTGTCCCTTACGGCTCAACCTTAGTTAAGCGTCTTCGACTCGTCACCAGCGAGGAGGGTCAGGCGGGGAAAGGCAGGATTGTTTCAGCGAGGTCGGCTGGGCCGGGCCACGCAGTAGTGTCTGTCACCGACGACGGTGCCGGGCTGCGGGCTGCGTTTCATGCGATTGGCACCCCCGGCCGAGCTACGGGGCGCTTCTTGGTAACCGCCGAGTACCGCGGCGAAAAGTACGACTTCCGGGTGGATTATCTGGCCTACGTTGTCGGGAATCAAGGAGCAAAATAATGGACGTGCTTGCCGACGCCAACTGCGGCGAGGTCGCTGCCGGGAGGGGCCTGTGCGGGCGGGCCACGGGCACCGGGGCGGCGCGCCCGACGGCTATTGCCCAATGGGTGTCTCGTAATGCCGCTGGCGCGGTATTGCTTTGCGCCGCTGCAGTCAACGCATGGCAATTTACGAATTCGCCGGCCTCACTTGCGGGGCTACAGGGAACGCCGGGATTTGATCCGGCATTGGTTGGTTTCGAAATCTTTCTCGGTCTCTGGCTGATCAGCGGGGTATTGCGGGCAGCGGCGCGGAAAGTTGCCGTCGGCTGTTTCAGTGTGTTTGCGTGTTATACGTTTTACGAAGCGATCTCCGGCAAAATCAATTGCGGCTGTTTTGGGCAAGTACATGTCAATCCTTGGTTCACGTTTATTCTGGATGCTGCTATTGTTCTCGCGCTGGCCGTCTTTGCCAGGCGGGTTGGAAAAATACCGGAGCAGTCGCGATGGTCCCAGCGCAAATGGCCGGTTGCAGCGGCGGCTGTTCTCGGCCTGGCCGCGGGCGTTGTTGCCGCGGAGTTGCATCCCAACCCGGTAATTGCCGCCAACGGCTTGGCCACAGCCGATGCCGGAAAAATTGTGATCCTGGAGCCGCACCATTGGCTTGGCCGTCGCCTGCCGGTGCTGGCGGATATTGTGTCTGTCGGAGCTTCCCGGCCGAGGGCGGCTGGGCGACGCGAAATGCCTTTGAGCCAACGGCTCGCTGTCGGCAACTGGATCATCATGTTCTATCACGCCAGTTGTGATGAATGCCGCGCGACCATTCCGGTTTACGAGCAGTTGGCGCAGCAAGAGGCGCTTTCTGGAAAACGTGCCCATGTGGCGTTTATCCGCGTACCATCCGGCTCCGGTGCTTCCACGCGTGGCCTGTTTCACTCCAGGCTTCCCCTTCACGGAACGCTGGACGCCGGCCACCAGTGGTTCGCCACTACGCCGATTGTTGTGGAATTGCGTGACGGAATTGTACATCGTGTGGCCACGGGCCGTTCGGCTATGAACTCGCACTGGATGAACACGTCGGCGCATCATCGTGAAACTGCAGGCGGCATTGACGCGGTACAATGACCAATGATCACGGATCAATGATCAAAATAGGCTTGATGAGGCGCTCGCAATGAGGAGATACGGCCATGAAACAACATGCTTTTACACTCACCGAAATCCTTGTTGTGATCAGCATTATCGCAATTCTCATCGCGCTGCTTTTTCCGGCTCTGGCCAAGGCCAGACAATTGGCTTTGCGGATCGAGGGAGCCTCAAACCTTCGACAGATAGGCATCGCCCTGCACGAATACGCCGACGGGTACCGCGGAGCCTATCCCCTGGCCTGCACAGCCAACTTTACCTTCGCGGACGCAAATTTAGGCCCTACTGTCAAGCCAGGGGAGGCATACGCCCCTTTCGCCGGACTCGATGCGCTGTTCGTGTCCTCTTATGGATATAAACCTAACCAGCCGTTGATTAATCCGCGCAGTGGTTTCCTGCCGGACACGCCTGCCGGCATCAGTTTGCTGTTTTCACCGGATCCAAATAGTGGTTTCACCGAAAGTGCCATGTATGCCCCTGGTCCCGGGGTTTGGAATAAACAGGGAATGTGCATTAACTTTGGGGGGATTCTCGGTATGAGTTATTGGGCGGACGAAGGGCAGGACTACAGCCCCAGCTATGATCTTAGAGCGATCGCCGCTCATGAAGTAGCGCCGCCCTGGGCTTCCGATATGAGGAACCAGTACGGCGGTGGATCGCTTGGACGCTATCATTTTGATCCGCTGCACCCGCCGGCGCTGAATCCGCAGTCCAGCGGCAACACGCTACTGGTTACCGATAATGCCCTGTTCACCGATCGGACCGGTTCGAAGGGGGCGCCGGGATCGCAAATCCCCTATATGGGCATGGGTTCTAACTGGCCACTTTCTAATTATGTAGATAGCACAACAAGAGGATTCGCTGTGCCGGCCGGTGAACACGAAATGTACAATGACGGGTCGGTTCGGTGGGTGCCGATGTCAAGAATTAAAGTGCGATTCAGTTGGATAGGTGCGGCATACCAGGGCTGGTGATTTCGCGATTCAGGGCGCAGCGCTGGGAAAAGATAAACGTACATGAACCCGTTCACCAGCCTGCGGGAAGAAGTGACGGTGTTGGCCGTCCGGCGAAGTGGTTGCTGACGGTTTGATACAGGCAGAAAAATCCACGGAAAATGGGGTCAACAAGGTGAAAAATAGCATTTCCCCGCCGATTTCACCACTGATTTCCCCGCCTCTTGCCCGTGAACGGTAAGCTTTCACGCACGGCCGGTTGGAGCGGAAATATTGCCGCGCCCGGAAAACTAAACGCAATGCCCAGACTCGCTAATGTAATGCTCCTGGTTTACTATGGATTTTATGGATAAAGTGCCAGCCGATCGTCTGCCGATTCACTGGATTCCGTATCCGAAGCGGTGCGAATCTGGGGAAGGGGAACTTTATTTTCCGGCAGGCCCGCCGTTCATTGATTGTCTGGTAAATGACCCCGGCTTGGGCGATGCGGTGGCGGAACTTAGGGATTTGATAATCACAGCCCCCGCATCTTTGCGGGCGGCAGAGGCCACGACCGCCCCGATCATCCAGCTCGTATGTCATGAAGTCATCCCACATCCCCAAGGTTATGAATTGCACATCACCCGCGCCGGGGTAACCGTTACGGCAAAGACCCCCATCGGTTTATTTTATGGCATGCAAACACTCATTCAGATCGCCCGCCAATATGGCCGAGCCTGGCCATGCCTGCATATTATCGATACTCCGGATTACGTCCGGCGCGGGTTTTATCATGACGTGTCGCGCGGGAAAGTGCCCACGCGGCACACGCTGCTATGGCTGGTCAAGCAGTTGGCAGCACTGAAAATCAATGAGTTTCAACTGTACATTGAAAATGTCTTTGAGTTTCCCGGCCACGCTGATATGTACGCTTCCACCACGCCGCTGACCGCGGATGATATACACGAAGTCGATGCGCTGTGCCGCAGATACCATATTGATTTTGTGCCTTCGCTGACTTCCTTGGGCCATTTTGACAAAATTCTCCGCCTGCCCCGCTATCGCCATTTGGCGGAAATTGAGCCTGCTGATCTGCAACGCCGTGGAATTAAAACCTGGTCCGATGACCCTTGGACGCTGTGCGTGACGGATGCTGAATCCAAAGCGCTTTTAACGCAGATGTATGCCGACTTTCTCCCGCATTTTTCCAGCCCGAATTTTAATATCTGCTGCGATGAATCCTGGGATCTGGGTCTGGGCCGCAGCGCTAGCGTTGCAAAAACCATGGGCATTGGCGGGTTATATGTGCAATGGGTAAAGTTCTGCTGCGATCTTGCCGCGCGCCATGGGAAGCGTGTGCAACTTTGGGGGGATATTATTCTCAATCATCCGGAACTGATTCACGAGCTTCCCGAAAATGCCACGTTGTTGGAATGGGGTTATGCCGGTGATCATCCGTTTGACGAGCACGGAAAACTTTTCGCCGAATCAGGCCGCGCGTTTTATGTATGCCCCGGCACATCCACCTGGCAATCCTTGGGCGGCCGCTGGGATAATGCGATTGCTAATTTGCGCAACGCCGCGCACTGCGGCTTAAAACATGGTGCTGCCGGATTTTTAAATACGGACTGGGGCGATTACGGTCATCAGCAGACGCTGGCGGTAAGCTTGCTTCCCATGGCGTACGGTGCCGCGGTGGCGTGGAACGCCCGGCAGGATTCCGCGGATAAGCACGCGGTCGCAGCGGGGCTGCATCTGCTGGGCGACCGCGAGGGCACGATCGCCACGGCCATTCAGACCATGGGCAATATTTATCAGCGCATCACGAAAGAGCCGCTGCCCAACGCGTCTCTGGATTTCAAGCTCATGCGCGAGCCTTGGCATGACAAAGAATTTCTGAATCTCACTAAGACAGAATCGCTGGAGCAGGAGTATGAGCATCTTGCCGCAATTTGTTCCTGCTTTGAATTTCCCGCTGATGCGTTGAATCCTGATCAGGCGTTGGCCTTGCAGGAACTGGCTATCACGCGAGATCAGATTCTCTACACGCTTTCGCGCACCATGGCCCGACTTGATTTCTTCGCTAATGGAAAGACAAGCCGGGCAAGTTCCGATCAGCAAATCCAACTTCTTGAAGCAATAAAAGATCGCTATGGCAATCTTTGGTTACAACGCAATAAGCAATCTCGCCTCGCAGATATCCTGGCTATTTTTGATCAGCGTATCCGTGAACATCGCGAAAATTCCGCAGTTGGAAAATCCTAGTGCTCTGTCACACCGAGATTTTCGGGTGGGGACCCCGTCAAACCAAACCGCCCCCTGCCGCGTGACCTCATTGTAACCTCTAATTTCCTGCCCAGGCTGAGCAACGCCATATCCTCCATTACCTCCGGTGCATCCTTGTGAAGAAAAAGTTCTTTAATATATTCCCAACCTGCAAGACGTTAATTCACAAGGAGGAAGCGGAGGTAAGGGGAGGACTAACGATGGGGATTATGGAATCAGCCTATTCCATCGCGCAGGTGCAGCACATTAAAGTTAATCAACAGTCCCGCGTCGATCCTCCATTACCTCATCTACCTGTGGTGAAAAAAGCCCTTCTACGAGGAGAATTGGTTTGGGATCGTTGCGGTACTGGCGGCGGAGAAAAGTAGTTCTGATTGCAATGACAGTTATCAAATAGCGCTGTGAGTGACGCGTATGGAGGTCTCGGAGCAAGGAAGCCAAGCGTTTATCCGCGTAATCTGCGGTCTTTTTTACAGTCTATTTTGAATTGCATACCGCGTGTCGAGTTCTTAGGGCGGATCCCCACGAAAGCTGCATTCGCAACGCGACACGCGTTTACCATTTCACTACCCGCCGTTTGTGTGACCGACCTTGGAATCGACGGATGCCACCCTTCCGTGGTGTCCAAGCCGAGCCCAGTGGCCGCTGGCAGCATCGTACCGGTACTTTACACCCTTGTAGTCAAAATAGGGCGCGTGGAGCTGGCCCCCAGAAGTCCATCGGCCCTGGAATCGCACGAAAATGCCGACCGTCGTTACGCCATTTGTGTCTTTGGTCACGGCCTTGGTGAGCCAATGTCCCTTCAGGCCAACGTCGGTCAGAAAAACGGTTTTCCCACAGTGCCAATAGTCCAACTCTATCGCCGGTGCGTCAAAACTCCCGTCACGCGGGATAAAAACAGCATCAACACTCCCCCCCCCGGCCAGGCGGAGGGGTCAATTTCGTTGCACCTAACGTGGCCTCCCGCATTCCACCTTTCTGGCTCGGCCTCGCCTGGAATATCACTCCATAGCCGCCCGCCTTCGCGTAATAGCGGCCACCGATCGCAACACAAACCCCCGGCGAGCCAGGGAAGAAAGCTTCAACGTAAGAAATACAATCATTGGTCCCCCAACCAACGGCTATGCCCAGCAAGCAGATTGCGAAATACAGCACCGTCTTTTT
>JAJZCT010000226.1 GCA_021828925.1 Planctomycetota bacterium | reverse complement strand
CATATAAAGCGATTAGCGGCGGCGCACATCGGATCAACGGCTCAACCGTTGGGGGCGGCGCGGCGGCTAGAATGCCGGCGGTCAAACTTTCCAAAACCGAATTAGAGAATTTCCGCACGCTGCTGCTGGAAAAGCGACGGGAAATTCTTGGTGATGTCGGCTCGATGGAAAGTGAAGCCTTCCGCAATCAGGACAATCATTCCAGCAGTCCCATGCACATGGCGGATGTTGGAACCGACAATTTTGAGCAGGAATTTACGCTTGGACTTATTGAAAGCGAACGGGAACTGCTTAAAGAAATTCAAGAAGCCATAGCCCGCATAGAGGACGGCACCTTTGGCGTATGCGTCGCGACCGGAAAAGCAATCGGCAAAGCCCGGTTGGAAGCCAAGCCCTGGGCCAAATACTGCATCGAATATGCCCGAATGCTGGAAAGCGGAATGTTGCCGCGTAATGGCAATGAGAACGCGACGGTTGAAATGGCGGATGAAGAAGACGATTGACGACTCCTTGGCGTAGGGTGCGATGTTCACTTAGAATAGCGCAGGCAGCCGAAGATTGATCGGCTGAATGGCTTCGGCCAGGCGGCATCATGAATCAACCAATTAGTTCAGTTTCAAACGTGTCGGAACGGTCCGATTCTCCGCCGCTTCCACATGCCATTGCGGTGATCCCGTTGGCGAAATCATCTCCGCTTGCGTGGATACGCTTCGTG
This sequence comes from Planctomycetota bacterium, assembly GCA_021828925.1. Next base: position 5,368 of record JAJZCT010000226.1, on the reverse strand, counting down.
CTGCTTGCCGGCTGCGGCCTGACCGCGGATTTGTGGACCAAGCATCTGGCTTTTGCCAAGCTCGGTTACGGACCGGCTTCGCGCCATGTGGTGCTGATTCCGGATGTTCTGCAACTGCGTACCACGTTGAATCCGGGAGCGGTTTTCGGCGTAGGGCCTGGGTTGGCTCCGCTGTTTATTCTCATCAGTCTTGTGGCGATTGGTTTTGTGGTCTATGTTTTCATGAACACGCAGCGCAGCCAATGGGTGATGCACATCGCGTTGAGCCTGATTCTGGCGGGGGCTATCGGGAATTTGTATGATCGTGCTTTCAACGACGGAAAAGTGCGGGACTTTATCCTCTTGCACTATTGGCCCTGGATATTTAACCTTGCGGACGCCATGCTGTGCATCGGCGTGCCGCTGCTAATTGTCTGCTGGCTTTTTCAGGGTGCGCGGATGCAAAACTCGCGCGATGGCCGATGATAATAGCCGGCGGAGAACGGCGGATAATTTGCCGGTCACATGCACAAGGTAATGAGCGATTATGGATACAAACTACCCCGTTGAAATTGTTATTGGATTGCTGGTACTGCTGGGATTGCTTTATCTGGCCCATCATCAGGGTGCCGCGGGAACGCCAAAAGTCGGGCAGGCCGTCGAACATGTTGTCCCCATGACCGTCCATGCCGATAAATAACCTTGAATTTGGAAATGCGGATGAAAAATTCGAGTTGGTCTGTTTCCGAACTGGTTCAACGCATTAAATTAAAAAAAGCGATTGTGGGCGTCATTGGTCTGGGTTATGTCGGGCTGCCGCTGGTAAAAGCCTTTTCCAATGCCGGTTTTACGACCATCGGGTTTGACGTGGATGAAGCCAAAGTTCGGATGTTGAAATCCGGTAAAAGCTACATTCGCCATATTTCTCCGATAACCATTCGCACGCTTGTGCGGGATGGTCATTTTACACCCACCGTTGATTTTTCCCGTATGGCGCATTGCGATGCGCTGATTATTTGTGTTCCCACGCCGCTGACCGTCAACCGTGAGCCGGATATGCGGTATGTTTCCGGAACCGCCGCGGCGATCAGCGGGTATTTGCGCCCGGGGCAATTGATTATTCTCGAATCCACCACGTATCCCGGCACCACGCGGGAAGTTGTGCTGCCGGTGCTTGAAGCCGGGGGATTAAAATCCGGAAAGGATTTTCTTCTGGCCTATTCGCCGGAACGTGAAGATCCGGGCCGCAAGGATTTTCAGACGTTCAATATTCCCAAAGTTGTCGGCGGTATGGATGCCGGCGCATTGAAAGTCGCGTGCGCCCTGTACGGTCAAGCGGTTAAAACCGTGGTGCCGGTGGAAAGTTGTGAAATTGCCGAGGCCGGGAAAATACTGGAAAATTGCTACCGCTGTATCAACATCGCCATGATTAATGAATTGAAAATAATTCTTGACCGCATGGGTATTGATGTATGGAAAGTCATCGCCGCCGCCAAAACCAAACCATTTGGGTTCCAGGCGTTTTATCCCGGTCCGGGACTTGGCGGCCACTGTATTCCCATTGATCCGTTTTATCTAAGCTGGAAAGCCAGGCAGTATGATGTCACGGCGCGCTTTATCGAATTGGCCGGCGAGCTGAACACCGCCATGCCGTATCATGTGATTGGCAAGATAGCCGAGTCGCTCAATAATGTCGGTCGCGCCATTCGCGGATCAAGGATTTTAGTGCTGGGGCTGGCTTATAAAAAAGACGTTGATGATCTGCGCGAGTCGCCTTCCGTTGTGCTTATTGAACGGCTTAAAGACCGCGGCGCACGCGTGGATTACAATGATCCGTTCATACCCCGGACGCATCCGCAGCGGCGGCATGACCTGAAAATGAAGTCCGTTGCGCTCACGGCCGCCCATCTTAAGCGGTATGATCTTGTGTTGATCGCGACGGATCACTCGGTGTATGACTGGAAATTCATCGTGCGGCACGCCCGACATATTGTAGACACGCGCAACGCCACCGCCGGTATCCGCGTTGGTCGCGGTAAAATAACCCGGGCCTGAACCCCTGATGGAACTATCGGGCGCGTTGAATAAAAAGGCCGCGCCGCCGCGGACCGGAAATAAATATGTGACTCCCTTATAATCATCATGTTGCGTCCGTCGCAATCGTGAGGAGTAGTAGAATGAATCGCCGGTATCTGCTGCCATTTAAAACCAGACGCTTGCCGCAAATACATACCGATATATTAATCATCGGCGGTGGTTTGGCCGGCTTGCGGGCGGCCGCCGCGGCGGCTGAATCGCTGGATGTGCTGGTGGTTTCCAAGCATCAATTGTCGGAATCAAACACGTATTATGCGCAAGGCGGCATTGCCGGCGTGATGCGGGCGGATGACAGTTTCCACAGCCATATTGAAGATACGCTGACCGTGGCGTGCGGAATAGGCGACAGGCCGGCGGTGGAAACGGTGGTGCGGGAAGGCCCGGCGCGCATTGAGGAGTTGATACGGTGGGGGGCGAATTTTGACCGCGAAACGGATGGCCGCCTGGCCTTGGCGCGCGAGGGGGGGCATTCCTTTGCGCGGATTGTCCACGCCCTGGGCGATGCCACCGGGCGCGAATTGGCAAACTGCCTCATGGACGTGGTTCGCAGACATGAGCAGGTATCGATTCTGGAACATACGTTTGTTCTGGATTTAATAACGCGGGAGAATCGTGTTCTGGGCGCACTGGCTTGGAGTCAGCAGCGCGGATTGTTCGTCATGTTCGGCCGCAAAACCCTTTTGGCCAGCGGCGGAGCCGGAGCTTTATATCGGGAAACGACCAATCCCTCCATCGCCACCGCGGATGGGCACGCCATGGCCTGGCGGGCGGGGGCGACACTTAGAGATATGGAAATGGTACAATTCCATCCCACGACCATTTACATTGCCGGCGCCGCGCGATCTCTGGTCAGTGAAGCGCTGCGCGGTGAAGGAGCCGGGCTTATTGATAAGGCCGGCTATCATTTTATGCCGGATTATCACCCGCAGGCGGACTTGGCTCCGCGCGATGTGGTTTCGCGCGGCATCCTGGCGCAGATGGCCAAAACCCGTACAACGCATGTATTTCTTGACTGTCGGCACATCAACGAAGCGGCGTTTAAGATACGATTTCCGGGCATTTACCAGGTGTGCATGCAGTTTGGCATTAACCCCTCACGGCAACCCATACCGGTACATCCCAGTGCCCATTACATGGTGGGCGGGGTGGCGTGCGACCTGCTGGGACGCACGGATGTTGAAGATTTATACGCCATTGGTGAGGCGGCATACAGCGGTCTGCACGGAGCCAATCGCCTTGCCAGTAATTCGCTTATTGAGGCGTTGGTCTTCGGTAAGCGGGCCGGTGAGCACGCCGCGGCTGCGCTGGCGGGTCACAGCCGCTCTTTGGAAGTTCCAATTGTGGCGGCGGAAATTGCCCCCAGTGAACGTACGGAATTCGACATCCAGGATGTCTTCGGATCCTTGCGATCTTTAATGTGGCGCAATGTCGGCATTGAGCGTGTCGGGCCGCGGCTGGATGAGGCACTGGAAATCATTGACTTTTGGTCGCACTACCTTCTGGACAAAGTATTTGATAAGCCCGCGGGGTGGGAATTGCAGAATATGCTCCAAATGTCGCGTCTGATTTCGGCGGCGGCCGGTGTGCGGCAGGAAACGCGCGGCGTGCATTACCGTACAGATTATCCCGAACGCGATGACCGCAACTGGAAATGCCACCTGGATTGGCGAGCCATGTCAAAAATCCCAATGAAAATCGCCGTGAATAATGAATCCACCCACGCCGGAAGCGGGGGATAGCTTAATTGTAAGCTACGGTGCCCGGCGCAGCGCGGAGATATGCCTGCTACATCTGTCGAACAGGGACTGGGAAAACTTGCGGAAGTTTTTGACCTCGTTGAAGCTGAATGAGCCCGGTTTTGCCGGGCACGTCCATTCACCGCAACTGGTTTGGAATGGGTATTCGGTGTTTCTTGCGCCTAAAACTTCCTGTTTAGAGCGGGACGGAGCCAGTGCGCAAAGTTTGGTAATCATGTTGATTGTCTGACTATTCAGGGTGCTTCGAATCGCGTGCAAGCTCGGATTCGTGCCACTCATCGTCCGCGTGGAAATCGCACCAACCATTTTTGTAACGTCATGACGGTAGTAATGTGCTATTTCCATTTTCATCAGGCCAGAGCTATCAAGCGCCGCTCCCAACGCCTTGATGCTTTTCTCAACGGCTTGCTGATATTTAGCTATCGCCTGGCAATAAGTGCTTGCATCTGCCGGTACCAGCACGCGCACGGAGGCACACAGATCGGAGTGGGCCTGCGAAAGCAAGAGATGGGACATCTCGCTAATCAATTATTATCCTTCAGCGGCAGTAGGTCTTGCAGTTTCTGATGGCCCTTTAAGGGGCTGACAATTTTATAATCTCCCCGCCGCACCGCGGCTTTGAGTTCCTTAAAGCGTTTCCATTGCTGTTTTGCCGCGCACTCGAACTCGTCGGGATTTGTCAGTACCAGGTGCAACGCCTGGTCTTCCTCCAAGGGAAAGCCCGAAGCGCGACCGTAGGTGACCTTAAATAAATCCCGGTCTGGATCGATTGTTCCGTTGCCGAAATTTTCAATAACTTCAAAGAGGAATATGTCCTTGCACTTGCGGCCGGGTTTGTAGTAGATCGCCCAAATCAACGGTTCGTCCCGTATTTTCTTATGCTCGGCCACCAGTTTCCGCAATTGTCGTTCATAATCTGGAAACTTGGACTTACTGGTTCTGCGTGTAACCATGGATCGAGATCCTTATCTTAAACGCTCAACATTATCGCCAAGGGTCGAGGCGTTGTAAATTGGCGGGTTTCCGATCCCGTGGAGAGGGAATGTTCTATAGCGTCTCAAAATGCTCATACGCCATTTTCCATGCTTGTTTGGCGGCCTCGGGGCGGTAGGACTCTCTGCGATCGCCGGCGAAGGCATGCGGGCCGTCAAACCAAGGTATAGCGTTTCCTGATTATTTTGCGGCGGCAATGGCCCCGGCATAATCGGGTTCTTGTCCGATTTCCGGAACTAATTGCACATATTTAATCGTTCCGGCGCCATCGGCTACGATCACCGCGCGCGCCAGCAGGCCGGCCAACGGTCCATCGGCAATGGTTAATCCCGTGACATTGCCGAATTCCGGATGGCGGAATGTTGAAAGCGTCACAACGTTTTTAATTCCCTCCGCCCCGCAAAAACGGTTTTGCGCAAACGGAAGATCCGCGGAGATACACAACAATGTGGTATTGGCAAGACCTGCCGCATCAACATTAAATTGTCGAACCGATCGCGCACAAACCGATGTATCAATACTTGGAAATATGTTGAGGATGA
>JAJZCT010000225.1 GCA_021828925.1 Planctomycetota bacterium | reverse complement strand
GGGAATTCACAGGGACGGCGCGGCGAATTAAATGGCGAGAGCCGGCGGACCGCTGGAATAAATCCAGCGGCTCGCAAAAAGAATCGGCGCTGCAGCGCGATCAGCTCGCGGGCATTGCCGGGCGTCAGCGGGTGGGGTGAGGGATTACGCGCATATTGATGATTTCGCAGAGTATTGCACGTTGGTTGCGGATGTATTCTTCCACTGCGTCTAAGGAGCATTGGCTGTGCAAGTACCGGCCGCTTCCGCCGCGTGTCCACCACCGGCCGGGGTGGCCAGCGCCGGCAGAGAGTGCGGCGGTGGAGACACCCTTGAGAATGCGCCGCACCGCCGGACCGTCATCAGGGCAGTTGGCCGTGAGCGTATGAACATGGCCGGCCATCACCGCGGCGCGGATAATATGCCAGTTTCGCGCGGCCGCGGCGTTTTTCATTGCTTCCGCGACAGTAAAGGCCTGCTGCGGCAGCAACCAGACGGTTTCATGCTGCTGGGCCTTTTTTGCGGCGGCGAACGTGTGCGGGTTGTCGCGGGAGACAGGCTCACCATGCTGGCTTCGCCTGGAGGTATAGCGCCCATTTTTCATCAGCGTGTTGGATACGTAGCCGCGGGGGTCGCCCGGCAGCCAGGTGCCGTAGGTTGTCCAGGTGATGAACAATGCAAATGGCGGATTGGGCATCGATCTCTCCGGCGGACCACTGGGATAAACCCAGTGGCTCGCATAAGCAATCAGTGCGAGCGCGGGATAACCGCCGGCTCGCGTAAGTGATACACGCAAGTGCGGGATAAATCCCGCAACGTGCGATGTTGCGATGGTGGGAATTATTGCCGGGAGTGGAGAATTGTGCCAGTGACGAACCACTGGGATAAACCCAGTGGCTCGCAATAGTAATCGGGGCGTGGCGTGTGTCCATTTTTACAGTACCAAATCCCGGATAAAACCAATGGTTCGCATGGTGATGCGGCGCGATGGGGGCGAGCCACCGGGTTTATCCCGGTGGTTATCCGGCGCGCAAACCCATGGAACATATAATGTGCGGCTCGCCGGTTTCCGGGGTTTCGGTGACGCTGCAGAGGCTGTTGTCGGACCGCAGGTCAATGCAGAGTTTGGCAAGGTCTTCATCACTTAAGCCTTCCCTGATGCGGCGGGAGAGCGTATCGCGGGCGGAATCTTTCAGCGGGTACCGATAGATTTCATCAATTACCTTGTCGAGATCAGGCGGTTTGAACAGCGAATTAGCAACGCGGGCGTGAAATGTTTTGAGCCGATCGTACAGTTTCCTTCGTATACTGCGGGTACCGCCAAGCTGGCCGCCCACGCGGTTCTGATCTTTACTGGCGATGGCCAGAGCACTGGTGACCAATTCATGGTGCTCCGGCAGGCGATCCGCGGCGGGCGCATCGGGATCACATTGCGCGATCATGAGAATGTCTTTGGGGGATTCGGTGATGATTGTGCCTTTCTGGTCCAGAAAGATCAGGGAGTTATTACCCTGGGTGCTTTGAACAAATGTAATGACACCGGCGGCCTGATCAGCGGCGGGCTGCCGGCCGCGGGTGGAATAGACGACATCGGGCAGGGCGGCGATGGTGGCGGCGAGTTTGGGATTGTCCTTGATGGCGCTAAGCCAGATTTCATTGGCGAACGATGAAATATCCACTTCCGCCTCATCCTGCTCATCGAGCGAGCCAGTTCGCTCATTGTATAAATTAGCAAATAATTCCAGATCTTTGATCGCGTCGCCTTCAATGAACATTTCATCCGAACCGATGACTTCGCCCTCCTGCCGCTGGCGCTGGCGAATGCGCTGGTGCAGGCGGATGATACGCTCCACGCCGTCGGCCGGCAGAAAACTGTAACAGAGAATTTCGTGTGATCGCTGCCCGATGCGGTCCACGCGGCCCACGCGTTGAATCAGCCGCACCAGGGCCCAGGGCAGATCATAATTGACGACAATAGCGCAATCCTGCAGGTTCTGCCCTTCGCTTAATACGTCGGTGCTGATGAGCACGCGCACTTCATCGGCGGCGGCGATCTTGTGCCGCACCTCGTTACTCTCCGGGCTGAAGCGGTGGGCAATGGCGGTGGGGTTGTCGCTGTCACCGGTGACCACGGCGAGGTTGCGGACTCCGTCGCGCTGCAGTTGGCGGAATAGATAATTGGCGGTGTCGGCGTATTGGGTGAAAATGAGGACCTTCTCGCGTGCATGGGTGTTTTTCAACAGGTTAATCAGTTCGATCAGTTTGCTGTCGCCGCGCGGATTCCATGATCCGATGATGGTTTTGATCTTTTCCAAGGCCGTTATGTCTTCGCGCAGATGTTCCGCCAATGCATCGTCAAAAAAAGTTGCCGGCAGCCAGCGGTATTGTGTGTTGGATTGGCAGCGGCTGTAGAGCCCCGCAATGTCATCGGGTGAATCCGCAGCGGGTGGCGCGCTGTCAGGCGAAGGGCCATCAATGGGATCGAAGAGTTCGCCGGAATCGCTGATACTGGTTTCAAAAATGCCGGCATCGCTGGAGCCAATGGGGATGTCCAATCCATGCTCCAGCGCGTACAGGGCGATTTGATCCCGCTGTATGTGGCGGTCGAGTGTTAATTCAAACGCGGCACCGCTGCTTTCAAGACGTTTGAACAAACTGGTGCGGCAAAAACCGATCAGGTGTTTGCCGGCGCGGGAAAGATCGTCCACCAGTTCCTTATGTTTTTCACTGCTATCCGGCCAATAAAGCGGAGCCTTGACATAATTGCCCAGGCCGTAGCGCGGCAGGTGCAGGGCATTGACCGCATCAAGCGTTTGGTCGCTGAACATGCGGGCATATTGGTCGGAGGGGTTGCGTTCATCAATGGGAAATTTGACGCTTTTGGGGATGCGGTCTGGAAAATAAGAACGGCGGCCATCGGCAAAAAGCAGATACGGGCGGCCATTTTCGGGATCCATTTTGGCGTAGTTATTCTTAATGAAACCGCGGGTGCGGCGAACCAGAAATTGGTCCATCAGCAAACGCCAGTCCTCCGCAAGGTCGCTTTTTTCAAACGCGACAATGGTATGCGGATCGGCCTGGGTCTGGGATGACAGAGCATCAAGCCCGCGCTGGCGGATAAAGTGTTCCGGCCGGACGGGCAGTTGCGTGTCGGAATCGAGAAACAGCCGCAGTTGGCTGGATAAATCCAGCAGGGTTTTGTTGTAGGGTGTGGCGGTCAGCAGGATCACGTCGCTGCTGTTGCGTTCGAGATAGTCGCGAATGGCTTTATATTTGGTGGTTTCCCGGTTGCGGAGATTGTGGCTTTCATCGATGAGCACGGTGCGGAAACGCTTTTCGTCTTTAAGCTGCCGGTCGACGACACTTAAAGGCATTACCTTGGCGTTAATGGCGTATTGGATGCGGTAATCCTGCCACATATCCACCAGATTACGTGGGCAGATAATCAGCGTTTCATGGTTTTTCTCTTCCTGCAGGCATTTGGCGATGGCTGAGCCGACAAGTGTTTTGCCCAGCCCCACCACATCGCCGATCATCACGCCGCCCTGTTGGCTGATTTTGCGCAGAGCCAGTTTGACAGCGGCCTTCTGGAAATCCAGGAGTTTGTGATTCAACTTGTCGGGGAGATCAAATTCTTCCTCGCTTAAGCGGGCGTCCGCGGCAAGATGGTAGGCCATTTTAAGGTAAATATGATAGGGGGGCGGCTGGGCTTCTCTGGCCCAACTGGTTTGGATAATTTGTGCGAGTTCATCGGAAATATCCACGCACAGGCGGTCGTTCCAGCGATCCAGAAACCAGCGGGAGAGCTTATCCCAGGCGTCATGGTCGGTGATGTCCACGTTTAATTCACCCTGCCCGGCCAGACCCGCCATGGTCAGGTTGCTGCTGCCCAGAAAGCCGAGTTTGGGGCTGATGGGATCGGGCCGCTGGAGCAAATAAAGCTTGGCGTGCAGGGGGTAACGGAGGAACAGCTTGACGACGACTTTTTTGCCGCGAATCTGCCGGGCCAACCGGCGCAGACCGGCTTCATCGGCATCGGTTGGGGCACCGATTTGCAACTGCTCGCGGAATTCTTGCGCAAGCTTTTTCTTTAAGCGGATCGCCTCGGGATTATCGATGGCTTCTTCCGGTGGCAGCGGGCGCAGGGCCGTGCGTAAATCGTCTTCGGGCAGGCGCTGCATGCCCACGAGCAGGCGGCAGCAGTGGTTCTCGCCGCCGGGCCAGTTTTCAATGTAGGTATCCAATTGCCGCCAGCCACGGAGATTGAAATAGCCGACGCAAAAATCAGCGCGTTCAGAGAGTTCGAGGGCGTTTTGAAGTGTGGCCAGAAGCGGATTGCTGATGTTGTCAAAAATCTGGGGCATCGGGCTACTTCCTCGCCCGCTTGTCGGCGCTTGTCACCGGTTCCTGCGATTTTTCGGCCATGCTTGTTCCTGCCACAATCTGGAGAAAAGGCTTCGTTCCGCCACCGCACCAGTGGCGGACTGCGTGATTATTTCACGGTTCTTTGCCGCTGGTGTCAAGGCGTGGCTGTTTCGGTGGCAAGCCCAAGTTAAATTGTCCGCTGCTTAGCCAAAGTTAAAATGTCCTCATTGCCCGCCGGGGCGAACAGGGGTTCAGATTTTAACGACGGCGCACGCTGGACGCATGACGCACGGAGGCACCGTGCGGCAGTTGCTTTCCGCAGCGCGCATGCATCCGGGGCAGCGCAGGGTGTACCAGCGACAATGCCTGCGGTTGTGGTAGCGCAGGGTTCATGGTGTGACCACAAATTTTCCGTACATGCCGGCTTTGGCGTGGCCTGGCATCTGGCACAGATAGTAGTATGTGCCCGGCGTGCCGGGGGCCTTGAATGTTGTGGTGCCGAAATAATAGTTGGACTTTTTAATGGATTTGGCCGTGCGCGGCATGGTCAGGGGTATCTCGGCGAGTTGTCCGGGTACTGGCACTGGCACCACGGTTTTGTAAGGGGGTTGAGCTTTGCCGATGATAACACCATGGATCATACCCGGACCGTAATCCATGTTTAATATGGTCAATGTAATATTGGCTCCGGCCGGTACGGTTAACTTCGGATCGACAAGTTTATGGATTTCAAAGGTTTGATCCGGCGATCCGGGTTCAACGGCGATCATAACCATGTGAATGTTATGCCCCATGAACATCACGCTTTTGTGTTTTCCGTGCCCCATGAGCATGCCTTCGGAATTGCTGTATTTAATCAATGGCCGGGCGACTGTGTAGTGGATCGGTTTGCCCGGTTTGGGCAGATGCTTGGGCATAGGCCCCATTTTCATCCCCCCCATGCCGCCCATATTTCCCATGCCGGCGGCCAGAACGATTCCGGAAGCCGCCCCACCGGTCAAAGCCAGTGCGGTAACGGCAGCCAACATACGCTTGCAAATACGATTCATAAAGTGCTCCTAAGGAAAAAGATACTCGAAAACATATTTTATTTAACGATTATTCATGCGGTTCTGTTCCATGACACCATCGGCGCAGCGCGCCTGTTTACATACCCTCCGCGGCAGGTGAGGAAGGCCCCGGAATCGGAGCCGGAATGGCGTTCGGATCAACTCCGTCACGCCGCAATTGTGCCGTGACCGCCAGTTCCGAAACGGTTCCCGGCGGTGCTTCACTTTTGTACCAGCCCGGGTCCTTGTAACTGGTAATGTTGTCGCGGATTTTCATGATGGTAAACATACCCCCCATGCTGATGTAGCCATAGGGGCCGCGACCGCCGGTCATTGGTGCGGTGTTCGGCAGGCTGGGCATGGCCATCGGCGCGCCCATACCGTCCTGGCCCATGGTCATGTAATCCGGCAGCAGATCGCGCATTTTGTCACCGAGATTTCCGGGTTTTACGCCGATCATATTGCCAAAATGATGCCCCATCTGCGTCATGACGTGATGCGTCATGTGGCAGTGCATGGCCCAGTCACCGGGATTGGAGGCATCAAGTTCAAAAACGCGCGTGGAGCCTACCGGCACGAGAACGGTGGTTTCCGGCTGCCAGGCGGATGGTGGATAATCGCCGCCGTCGCTGCCGACTACTTGAAATGAATAGTTATGCAGATGAATGGGGTGATGATCCATAGGTCCGAG
>JAJZCT010000224.1 GCA_021828925.1 Planctomycetota bacterium | reverse complement strand
TGGTCGATGGCGTCACGAGGCTGCGGCATGCCGGTCAGGATGTTTGGCTACGGAGGCTTTCACCTATGGCAACAGTTCGCACACAGCGCAGCGCGCCACCTTACGCACTTATCGTTTTCATTGGTCTGTTTCTCGTGGTGACTGTGGTCGCCATACTGCTTTACCTCAAATTAGGTAAGGCGGAACAAACCGCTTCCGCCGATCAGCAGAATCTGGGCCTGATCGCCTCAACCGCGGATCAGAACCTTCCGATCGTCGCGGATCTTAAAGCTAACGCCTCCGCCAGCAATACGGTGGTACGGCAGTTGGTGGCACAAATAAATCAATTGGAAGTAAAGATCAGCGGCAACAGTGGCGCACGAGTGTCGCAACTTATTGGGCCCTCCGGTCCGGTGAATCAGGTGCTGGCCAAGGCCGGTATGACGGGAAAATCTCTCGTACTGGCTTTGTCACAAGTGGATTCGGCCCTGGTCAATGCGCAAAATGAAATTAAGCAATCTCGCCTGCATCTGGCCAATTATCAGCGTCGTTTTGCGTCCACACGATCCTCTTTTAAGGATGATATCCACGCGATTAATGATAAGCTGACATCCGCCCAGAATCGGATAGACGCTTTAACCGCCAAGTTGAACGCGGCCAACACGCAGGTTTCCACCGAAGCCGGCACGCTGCAACAGCAAATTACCGCGGAACAGACCAAGTACATCTCGGAACTACGCGGGCAGGTTATTCAGATTCAGCAACTTAAGCAGGAATTGCAGGCGAGAATCACTGTGGTCCAGGATTTGCGAAACCAGATCGCGGCCTATCGTGCTCCGAACACCGGTGCCAATGCCATCTTGAGTCAGGCGGACGGCAAAGTTATTCGCGTTTCCCCGATGACGCGGCATGTTTATATCAACTTAGGTACTGCCGAACATATTACCGTCGGCTTATCGTTTGCGGTGTACAACCCGAACTTGGGCGTCAATACCGGCCACAACGGTGGCGGGGCGGGTTCCATATCCGTTATCCGCGTGGGGAAATTCGCATCAGTTTGCCGCATTACCCATCTGCAACCTAACGCGCAGATTTTTGCCGGTGATCTGATTGCCAACCCGGTTTTCCATAAAGACCAGAACCGGAAGTTTCACTTTGTTATCTATGGCGATTTTGATGTCAACGGTAATGGCGTACCCACGGCTGCCGGTCGTCGGCAAATTGTACGGCTCGTTGAATCCTGGGGCGGCGTGGTTCAAACGCACCTTTCCACACAGACAGATTTCCTTGTGCTGGGGTCACGGCCTGCGAATTCGCAGTTGAATTTCAACGGCGTGCAAACCGCACAAACCGCCGCACTGAAGTCCGCCCGCGCTACCCAACAGCAACGCTATGGGCATCTTGAACAAAAGGCACAGAATCTTTCCGTGCCGATTCTCAATGCCAATCGCTTCCTTGCGATGATTGGCTATTACGCTCATCCACTGGTGCGGCAGTAACATGACCGACAGGCTTTCAGCCGCGTTTGCCGCGCCTGGGCAGCATCACAGGGCGCTACTGTGCCCTTTTGTCACCGCCGGTTACCCCAGCGTGGATATGTTGGGGCCATTGTTGGAAGCACTGCAACATGCCGGCGCGGGCTGTATTGAATTGGGCATTCCATTTTCTGATCCCATTGCGGACGGCCCGACCATTCAGGAAAGTTATCGTCTGGCACTGCAAAATGGTGCCAGTGTGCAGCGCATCCTCCAAGCGGTTAAAACAATCCGCGGCCACGGATTTTCACTGCCCATCATGGCCATGGCCAGTTTTAGCATCATTTTCAAACACGGTACCGATGTGTTTGCCGCATCTTGTGCGGAGGCGGGAATTGATGGGCTTATTTTGCCGGATGTCCCTTTGGAGGAAGCGCCGGCCGTGGTTGCCGCATTAGACAGACATCAACTCAAAAGCAGCCTTTTGATTGCTCCTACCACAGCTCCAGATCGACGGGCCAAAATTGCCTCATTGTGCACCGGATTTATTTATTATCTTTCGGTAACCGGGATAACCGGAGAACGCCAATCATTACCAGCCGATGTGCCGCTGAATCTTAAATCTTTGCGTGCCCTGACGCCGCACCCCATCTGCGTGGGATTCGGAATTTCCCGCCCGGACCAGGTGGCGGAGCTGGCATCACTGGCGGATGGCGTGATCGTCGGCTCGGCGATCATCAAGACCATCACCCGGGAATTGGCCAAACCGGCACCCGATGTTGCCGCCGCGGTTGGGGCCTTTGCCGCGGAACTCGCCGCCGGATTAAAGCAATAACTAATAGTTCCACAAAATCGCCGGCTCTGCCGGCGGTATCGCAATCGACTGCGGTACAACCCAAAAAATATTTTAATTCCGTGCCTGCAAGTACAAAAAATCAGTACCCCGGTTTATGAACACATCGGATAATAGATCGTAATCCGCCGCGTGGCGTCCATTCACTGATCAGGGTCATTTGCCTGGGTTTCAGCCGTTGAACCAGTTCATCCAAAATAACATTGGTGACATCTTCGTAAAAAATACCTTCATTGCGAAAACTCTGGAGGTACATTTTGTAGCTTTTGAGTTCTACGCATAACTTATCGGGAATATACAGCAAGCGAATGGTCCCAAAATCGGGTTGGCCGGTCTGCGGGCAAACGGACGTAAATTCCGGCGCAATGTGTTCGATTTCGTAATCTCTTCTGGGGTGGGGGTTGCCGAACGTTTTCAGCAGGTGCACTCGGGCGACTTTTGTTTTCATGGCTTATTCCTTTTCGTTTCAAGAGAATTTCAAAAACATTTGCCGGGCGGGGCGTCAATATTACGTGCCGCGGGTGTTTCCATACAGCAGAATATGCAATCGCATTCCAAAGCGAAAGCCCCGCTCGCGGCATATTTCCGCCAGCCAAGTCCCGCGCGTTTGTATCGCGTCGGCCGTAATGCCTTCCGGCATGAGTATGACATCGGCAGGATTTATCGGTGCCGCTTCTGCTACGCTCGCTAAAAGTTCGTCCACTTCCTCCATATCTTCCGGCTTACAAATGACAAATTTCCATTGCCGTTCGCCAATGAGATTTGATCGCGCAAACATTTCTAGAACGTCCCGGTTCAAGCGCCGCTGGTCATGGGTCTGGGACCATTTGGGATCATCCGTTGGCGTGGAATTCGATAGTTTCGGGCTGATGCTGGCAAGGTCCATCGGCACATCCTGCCACAAGGTTCCGGCCGTCTCGATGGTAACGTGCCGCCCCATATTTTTTAACCCCGCAACAAGCTGCTGCAGTTGCCCCTGCATCATCGGTTCGCCACCGGTGATGACCACATGCCGGCCGGGCTGTTTGGTTGCCTGATCCAAGATTTCCGGCACCGTCCTATTCTCTCCCGTGGGCTCCCAGGAGCTGTACGGCGTGTCGCACCAGCGGCAGCGCAGATTGCACCCACTAGTACGAATAAAAAATGAGGGAACTCCCGTGAGTTTTCCTTCCCCCTGTATGCTGTAAAACATCTCCGCTATTTTCATGTTCTATCGCCCGGATTCTGTTCATACGGTGCCGGATCGGCCACGCCCAACTGCTCAAACGCGGCCAGCCGTAATTGGCAGGCATCACAACGGCCGCAGGCCGCACCTGAAGCCCCCGGGTCGTAACACGTCCAGGTGTGGCCGTAATTAACTCCCAAAGAAAGTCCAAGTTTAATGATGCCGGTTTTTTGCAGGCTCATGAGCGGTGCATGAATCTGGAACTTTCCGCGGCCTTCACTGCCCGCGCGCGTGGCCAGGTTGGCCATCGTTTCAAATGCGGCGATATAATCCGGGCGGCAATCGGGATATCCGGAGTAATCCACTGCATTGACGCCGATGAATATATCGAAACACTCCAACACCTCCGCCCATGCCAAAGCACAGGACAGAAATACCGTATTGCGCGCCGGGACATACGTCACGGGAATGCCGTGGGCCATATCGGCGGTGGGGCGATCTTTCGGGACCGCAATATTCGCCGTTAGTGCCGATCCGCCGAAGCGCCGTAGATTCAAATCCAAAGCAACGTGCTGCACAACGCCCAGGTCAGTAGCCACTTGTGTCGCCGCATGAAGCTCTTGTCGATGCCGCTGCCCGTAATCAAAGCTCAGGGCATAACAGGCAAAGCCTCGATCTTTGGCGACCGCCAATACCGTGGCGGAATCCAACCCGCCGCTTAACAGCACGACCGCTTTTTTGATTTTTGTATCCACATCCATCATGCCCAGAGTTTACCGGTTAGTTCGCCGTAAGCCTAGTGCTACTTTTCTGCCACTGGTACCGTTCCAGAAGCTTCCACAGATCCGCAAGGGATTGTTTATTAACCGCAATGGCATTGTGCAGGTATTGCAGCAAGCCCGGCCCGGCATGATTCTTTTTGGCCTGCTGCTGGGCCGCCTTATCCATGGCAAATTGCCAGGAGTAATCCATATACATCATAACCAGATAACGCTTCTGAAAATCGGCGGCATCGCTGTGCAGCAACAAAGTGCCTTCGTCATCCGCGATAATTTTCTGGGCTTTGCCGAAAAGGCCCGGACGATAAAAATAATGCAGCTTAACGCCATGCGTTTGTGCCCATGCTTTGAGTTCTTTTAAAAGCTTTCCCTGACTATTGGACATATAACTGTTAAACCGGCCTACCGATTTTGACAACCCCTTAAAATCCGCGAGAAACGCCAGTTGGGTTTTATCTTTATGACCCTTGGCCAAGGATCGCAATATTTGCAGCACCGCCGGATTCAGCGGCTGTTGTATTGCCGCCCGACGCGGCGGAGCGTTACTGCACCCCGGAAGGGAAAAAACCAATACCGGTGCCAACACGACGACCGCAAAAACTTTCATCAACCGCATAAGCCAACTCCTTGCAATAGCTCACTTGCAAGTTTATCCCAGAATTTCCTCCACGGCCACGCGGCGGGCGGTAGTTAACCGCGGATTGCGCGGATTAGGGAGAGGCAATATTTCCGGACAACGCTCCGTGCGGGAAACTTCACAAAGCCGCCGGCTCTGCCGGTGGTGGAACGCACCATAAAAGCACCTCGGCCACGCTCCTGACGCGCCGGCCCCAAAGGCGGTGGTTTGCCCCTTTGAGATTCGTATCTTTTTTTGGGCTGCTGGCGTATTGGACGGCTATAATGCTTCACGGGGCCGGTGGGGAAAATTGGAAATGGATGACTGCTGGGGTGCTTTAATTTATATGTTTCGCAGGGTGTCTATCTTGTATGGAGGACTCTCATCATGAGGTTCCAAAAAAAATCCGGAATATTGCCACGTCAGTTCTTGCCTCGGCAATGATTATAACCTTGGGTGGTTGTTTCTACGGCGGCCACGGCGACCGTGGAGGCCAGCGGCGGTACGACCGAGGCAATAACCGCGACTACCAACTTGGGGGCGGTCGCCACGACGAGGGAATGCGCTCGGCACCCTCGGTCAATCGTCTGACCGGAACAGCAACTGCCGCTACCATCAACGCTCCGGTGAAAGTGGCGATCAGACATCCATCCGACCAATGATTCCACATGCCACACGCGGTCACGGAAAACAAAATGAGCCTGACGCGGCAGCGTCATGGTTGGATGCGAAGTGCAGTTCGGGAAAATCGATGCCGTCCGATGCGTCGCGCGGCATCGCTGCTCCGGGGGAAGACGCGTCGTGTCATCGAATCTCATTCCCGCCGCCAGTTCAACGCTGCCGCATTGAGCTATTGACACGCGTCATGGTCGGATCCCATGCGCGGTCAGGGAAAGTACAATGCTCGCCCGCCGTCTGTCGCGGCGGCATAATAAAATCTTTAATCTCGATGGGCCGTGTAAACGCCTTTATTGGACAGCCTCCAGGTCAGCAGGGGGCGGATGACAAATATGGCCGACAGGTAGATACAGGCAATTCCCAGCGCCATGATAACTCCCAGGCTGGCGATGCCGCGGTCGCGGGATAGGCCGAGAAAGCCAAAACTGCTGCACGTTACAAAAGCACACATCAGCAGCGCCCGTTCGCTGACATCCCAGAACCGCCAGATGCGGCGCGGATTATGTTCGGCCTCGCGGTAACGATGCATCATAAATACG
>JAJZCT010000223.1 GCA_021828925.1 Planctomycetota bacterium | reverse complement strand
TTCTGGGTATTCAAGGCTACTACTCCTACATCCGAACATTCAATGTGGAACCGGCCCATGATCATGCACCGGAACCAATCAGACTTCAAACTAAACAGCGTTCGGCATCAACCGCCCGCCAAGGTCTTGACCTCATAAAAACATCTACATGTTTTTTACACTCTCTTGTTTACAAGGACTTATCCTTCAACAACCCGCCATTAAACCTCCGTATCCTAAAACCGATTTTGTCCGCTTGCAACCACAATTCAATTTTTATCTTCCGAAAGCAACGCGCCGCCGGAAATATATTCACCTCACGGATTGTTATTTTGCCCGGTTGCCGGCGGTGGCGCACCAATTTCATTACTCAAATTATTAAGCTTTTGCAACTGCGGATCTGTGGAATCCCATTGGGAATTCCGCAGGTGTAATTGATGATCCGGCCCGTCAAGAATTACGTTGACACTCTGATCGACCGGCTGCTTGACGGCATCCACCAGCAAATATCCCGTGGCAAAGTTCACGAGTTTAGGTGCCAATGTACCATTGCTGGTGATGACTGATATGGACTCCCGGTTACCAATCGGCTCGCCTAAACGCACCGTCTGACTTCCGTCAAGCCATTGACCGCGAACCCATTTGAACAGTTGGAAGGAAACAGCCCCACGTGATACCTGCGCACTGGAAATAAAGAAATAGAGGTCACTGTTAACCCGCATCGATGCGCTGGGCAGGCTCCAAGGCGATTTCAACCACTGCTGATGGCGCAGCGCGGGCTTATCGAGCCGGTTGGGGAAATTAAATACCGGATTGTACATGACCACCCGAATTTCATACCGATACGTATCACCGGGAGTTACATGCGTATCATAGAATCGCACCGGGACTTCCGTCATATCCGTCATGCTGGCCGGACCGGTGGTCGGAGGTGAGTTAGTGCCATTGAATCCGGGGGGCGTAAAGCCCCCGGGAAATCCATTGGGTATTGCCGGGTTATTGCCGTTGGTTGTCGCCGACTGACCCGGCAGGGTCAGTGACGGCAACTGAACCTGCTGCGACTGCTGCGCCTGAACCTGAAACGGCGACAAGGCCGGCGTTGTGGGTTGTTGCGGCTGCTGCTGCTGATGCACCTGTGGCTGCGGCGGAGTCGGCATTCCCCCAGGAGGGCCGAAACCGCCTGGCATCCCAAAACCGCCCGGCATCCCAAAACCGCCCGGGGGGCCAATATTTGTTGGTATTGTCGGATGGGGTCGCTGTGAATTAGGCGTTGGCGCAACAGCCCGACGCTGAACCTGTTGCGTGGCATAAAAAGGCGGATCTAAAATTTCAGAAACAATTCCGTCTAGCTGTCCCAGCAATGTGAACCGCTGACTGTAGCCCAGAGAACTGAAATTCAAGCTCGGCAAAGGAGCAAGATTCAAACCCTTGATGTTTTTCCACGCGGACCAGCGGCCATCCGCCAAAAGGCGCTGGCGGCGGACTGCCACCCGGTAAAAAGCCGTGATCTGATAGGGCGATGGCAGCGCCGCCTGATTAGCGGTGAGTTTTTTATCCTTGGCGGTCAGGCTGGCCAACCACTTAGCCATGGGAAAACTGGTTTTCAGCGTTACCCAGAACATTCCCTTGGTCGGCAGATTACCGGTGCCATTCATATTGTTAAAATTGTTCATGTAATTCGCCGGGTTGGTGTTTCCCGGAAAACCGTTGTTGCCGGCCGCGTTCCCGGTGGAACCTGATGTGGAAGGTAAATAGACGACCGCCTGCGATTGACTGGCTTTCGGTTTGGCGAGAGCCGGCGCGGAAGCTGTCATGAATATTAAACCCTGTCCATGCCGCCCGGCAGTCATTTGCAGCGCGCTGTTGTAGGGCGCAAATGGCACTTGGGACACAGCTACCAACGTTTGGGGCAGCGGATTAGTTTGTTTGGCGACCAGATCTTTGACGTAATTAGGTAGATGACCGATGTGAATGGTTCGGTTCTGTTGGTTACGGATTGCCAAATCAAGAGATCGCACTTGCGACGTGATAACTGAACCCACATCAGCCGGTGCCACCATGGAGCCCGACTGCACCGGCGACGAAACCTGATTGGGATCATGCACAAAATTCTTGTAAACCAGCCAGCCTGCAAAAAGCACACCGATTCCAAGAACGAGCTTTTCCACATGTCGCTCTATGGGATTAATATTCTTCATGGTCAATCACCAAAATCCGTTCTGAACTTATGGAAACTCACGGTTGTGCCGCCGTCGTCGTCTTCAACAAACTAAGCCGAGCGCGATACGCCGGAGGCATCAAAGGTTTATTCCACGGCGTGCAAAATAGCGCTTCCATTAAAATGTCCACCCGAACTGCGGGGACCTTTCCGTAAACATAACCATCGGTAATGGCACGGATCGGATCAACCGACGCGATGTTCATCTGCAAAACAGTATACCCGTTATTCTCGCGATAGAGTTGGTTGATAAAGTCATTGACTTTATCCGCCTGCACAACCACGCTTAACGCCACGAGGGTGATCTGATGCTTGGCATTGCTGAAGTGATTAGTCAGTATTGCACCCGTCGTCGCGCCGGCGGTCGCGCCAGCGCCTGCGGTGGCACCGCCCGGACCCCCGGGAAGACCGCCGGGCGGGCCAAAGCCGCCGGGGGGTCCGAAACCACCCGGAGGGCCAAAGCCACCGGGGGGCATCCCCGGCATCTGGCCGCCGGTAAATCCGCCCGGAGTGCTGGTCGATTGCGCGGGAAGCGCTCCTAAGAATAGTCCGCCGTCCGGCACTAATACCGCACCATTACCCGATTGCTGCGATTGCGACGCTTGTGCCCCCGTCAAAGCTGCCGGAGCATCGGTACCGATGGTAATACGAATCAGCCGCTTCACCGGCGATAAACTGACATTCGGACTGCTCTGATTCATGGCCACGATGGCGTTGACGATATCATTTTGAATCCAGGAATCAACAAATGCTTCGTATATTTGCGACGACGTCGGAAGATGACGGCTTAGCACGAAATTGCGCTCCTGAAAGCTATCCCGACGTGCATACACTTTGCATTTTGCGGCCGCCAGAAACACCTGGCGACGGATAATTGCATTCTCAATTTTATTCTGCTCGGACGTGCTGGCCGCGCCGCCGCTCTGAAAGCCTTGAGGCATTGCGTCTTCCATGCGTTTCAAACGGGCGTTTACCAGATCACTGATACTTTCCTTACTCGGCGGGCGGCCGGCGTCCAAGCGGGTCAGAAAGCAAAATTTGTTTTGCTTATTGTTCACGAACAGCCGCCGATACTGCCGTCGGAAGGCCCGCCTGGTCGTTAAAAACCGCGGGGGATTCGGCAGCATACCAGCCATGGGCATGCCTGCCAGCAGGGGAATTTCATGGTGCCGCGGATCTCTGACGATCTGCCCCTGAGCGTTAAATTCCACACGTCCCCAGGCGTTAAGTGTGATATATTCCTGTTTAACAGACTTGGATTGTGACTCGATATAGGTCTGAACTTTCAGCCGCGCTGCAATAATTGGCGGTGTCACCGGGGCGTTGTAACGCTTATGACCCGGAATATGGATGGACGTCGTCCGCAGACTTTGTGCGACCTGCGCCTGCGATAATGCCGATTTCATTCTGCTGCGCAGCTTGGCTCCCATGGAACTCAAGGGATAGAAAAGCACCACCACGGACGCCAATATCACAATGCCGCATATAATCGGTATCAGATTGGCTTTGATAAATTTCATCCAAACCTCCAGCCAGTTGCATGAATCCCAGTAGTTCGGTTTTCATCCAGCTCGCGTTATCGGCATACGTCTGCAAGCCACTTGCTAAAACCCGCTCTTCAGTCGAGCGGTGCGCACACACATCTACATACAACATTCAGTGTATGTACACGTTGACTATCATCTGAAACGCGGTGGCATCGCTCAGAGAAGCCTTGGTATTGGGGTCAATGGCCCCCGGAATACCTCCGGAGCTTTGGCTGTTAAAGCTAAAGCCCGCACCTCCGCCAGATGGCATTCCGCCGGGAGCAAATCCCCCCGGAGGGCCAAAGCCCCCCGGCGGCCCGAAACCTCCCGGAGGACCAAATCCCCCGGGCGGCCCGAAGCCGCCCTGCGGCATTCCACCCGGAAACGTCGGTAGATTGTTTTGCGGAATCGAATTTTGGTTCTGGCTGTTTGCCGGCGCGGTGGTCGTAACTTTAGGTAAATACGCGGGAAGAAAAACCCCGGAGAACGGCCCAAGGGCCGCCCCCCATGGAATAAAGCCCAAGCTGCCTGAATTCGCGCCCCCACCCCCGCCGCCCAGCAAATCGCCAATCCGCGATGTGGCCAGCGACCCTTTGACAATCTTAATGGTGAACGGTTTCTTCGCCCCCGGACCGCCCAGTTTCTGCAAGCGATCTTGAAATTCCTGCAGAATTCTTCCCCAGTCCCGATACGGCGTGTAACCGCTTATGACCAGTTGGAACCCACCACCTGACGGCGCTGCCGCTGCGGCAGCGCCGGGCGTCGTCGCCGGTGTAGCCGACATGGCGGGCTGATTATTATTTCCCGAGGCAAGTTGATTCGATAACACCGTTTCATAGGTGGAATTCACGGATTGCAACACAATTTTCCAGGAATTCGGATTTTTTATACCGGCGGGCTTTTTGGTCATCGCCTGCGGTAATGATTGATATAACGTTTGAATAATTTGTGGCCAGATTTCCCGCTTCTTACCCAAATCCAGATAGTAGTTAATTTTGGCAACGTTGGCCTGGTACGTGTTGCTGATAGATGTATAGTGCGTGCGCAGCGCCGATTCGGAAAGAATATGCGTCTTAGCTTGCTGAACTTCCGGCGTATGAACGCTGGAGTCAAACGCCGAGGCATCCATTGAATAGCGCGCCGCCGATGCCGCGGCCCCCAGAACAAACAAGGCCGCGGTTGCCGCAAACCAGGGATATTTCTTACGCCAGATCATCTGCCGGGCAATTTCCACCGGCAGCAAATTGGTGTTGATCGTCGCCAGGCCGACGCCTTGCAGCGCCAAACCATACGCCGCGGTCATACCCAGCGCCTGATCACTTAAGCCCGCCGCCATCTTGGCGTCTTCCACTTCAATTTTTGTAAAGCCGTCAAGCCGCGCCACTTCCATGCCCAGATACTGCTGAAGATACTTCTGCAAATTAGACAGGCGGAAGGGATTCCCCATGCCGATAATTTGCTCCACG
The DNA here is from genome assembly GCA_021828925.1 of Planctomycetota bacterium. Next base: position 910 of record JAJZCT010000223.1, on the reverse strand, counting down.
CGGCTTTCGCGATGGGAACTGTTGTAGTATCCGATGGAGCGTTGAATTTCCGCGACAACATCCGCGAAGGTCGGCCGCATCGCCTGAAAAATCTGCCGGGCGTATTTACTGGTGGCGGCCGTCTTCTTAAGGGATTCCGCCTTTTTGAACGCGAAGCGGAAACTTTTTGCCAGTGATTCGGTAAAACTGTTGCCGCCCAGATTAATGTTACGCAGCCATAATCTTCCCTGATCCACCACAATCATATCTGTATGGTCAGCTCCGATGTCCAGGAAGATTGTCCCCTTATCCAATCCTTTGCCTTCATGAACTACCGCGTTGTACACCGCAAGGGGGGCCAGTTGCAGACCATGAACCGTGATACCCAGGGACTGAAAATCAGCCAGTATCGCCCCCACCAGATCGGTTTTTATGGCGAATATTCCGATTTCAACATCCGGACTATCCGGATTACGGAAGCTGTGATAATCCCAATTAACCTGATCCAGCGGGAAAGGAATCTGCTGTATCGCTTCAAAACGCACAATTTCCGGAATTTTACGCGGTTCCACCGGCGGCAACTTCACAAATCGCGAAAAACTCGTGGCACCCGGTGCACCGATATAAACCTGTTCACCATGCAAGGAATACCGTTCAAGAAATCGCGCCAGACTCTCACGCACGATCTCCCGCCGATCCACATCCGGCTCGCTTAAAAAATGCCCATGCTCAATAACTTCCATGGCCTCAAGAAATACCTTGTCGCCATCGCGGCGGAGCTTAATAGCTTTAATCGCCGTCGTTCCGACATCGATACCCCATGCTGATTGTGAACTGGCCATGAAGACCTCCGGCAAGCTCCGATGCAACCCCCGGGCGTCGCGTGTTGAATCAAACTTGATCCGACACACCCTTGGCATATCTTACGCCG
>JAJZCT010000222.1 GCA_021828925.1 Planctomycetota bacterium | reverse complement strand
CCACAATCTGCCCGTACCATGCCGTTATCAGCCGATTAATCTGTTTAGCAAATGCCGGGCTGGCGGAACTGCGGGTCATCGGCTCTTCGGCACCCTTGAATTTCCCGATCTGCACCATGTCGGCCTGCAAATCCAATTTGCTTAACAGACCTTTGAAGAACATTAATTGAATCGCCACACCCGGTAAAAACAGATCTCCATGCCGGGACATAACAGCGTCATTGGCATAGCTGGCCAGCAGGTAGGTATTGGTGTCAAAATCCGGAGAAAATACCGCCACTTTTTTGCCTTTGGCCCGCAAGTCCGCAATCAGTTCTCCCAGTTCCTGCGATTGCGTTAATGACAGATCAAACGATCGCAGATTCAGAAACACTCCCTGAATCGACTTATCCCGCGCCGCCCGCAGCAACTGCGTCATGGTTTGAGTCAGCGATGATTGCCGACTTGGCCCCATGGTCAGCCAGTTAAAGGAAAATCCGCTGGGATGCTCCTGCAACTGTCCTTCAAGGGTAATTTCCGCAATACGATTTTCCGCCCTGACACGCGGAGCGCCCGCAAACGCCAATGCACCTGCGACCAAGGCCGCGGCAACGAGAACAATTTTCCGATACTGAAAAAATTTAATCATCGACGCAATCCTCAAAACAGCCTATCTGAAAAGCCAATGCTGCTTATTGTAGCCCACAGCCGCCCAAAAGCCGAATCGCCGACTCTATTAAATTCCGTGCAATTGCTGAATCGGTAACGTGGGGGGCCAAAAGACGTTAATTCACAAGGAGGTAGCAGAGGAAAACAGAGGACGGCCGGCGGTGGCGGGAAAGCGCTCCACAGATTTCCGGAATTGCACAGATTTTCCATGTAACCTGTAACTTCGAATGGCATCTCTCATCGGGCACAATGTTAGCCGGTAGGTTAAACCTGCCGAGCAAACTGCAAGCCCAGCGCTTCAAAAACTTCTAACTCCTCACTCCTCACTTCTCATCTCCTCCCCTTATCCTCGAACCGCCTCCTAGCCACCGGTTACCCTTCACGGGTATGATGCCGCTTCGATGATTAAAATCGCCTTTGCCCGACGGAGAAGAAATATGCCGATGCAGAACATCACAACGCAACTGCCGCACGCCGAAGCCATGGAACCGGCGGATCCGAATTCACTTTTTGCCATGGCCGTAGGGTCGGTTAACGATGCCTGCGGAGTCATTCAAGCCCCTGATTTTGTGAAAGCCATTGTATCGCAACCAAAAAATGAACTGATGGTTAATTTCCCGGTGATGATGGACGATGGGCATTATCGCCTGTTCAAGGGCTACCGAATCCAACATAACAATATCCTGGGGCCGTATAAGGGCGGTATACGTTACCATCCGGATGTGAGCCTCGATGATGTGAAGGCTTTGTCTGTCTGGATGACCATGAAGTGTGCGGTCATGCGGCTGCCCTTCGGCGGGGCCAAGGGGGGAATTAAAGTGGATCCTCGAAAACTTTCGCCGACGGAACTCATGCGCATGACCCGTCGGTTTACTTCCGCGCTGGGTGGGAACATCGGCCCGGAAATTGATATCCCCGCTCCGGATGTCGGAACCAATGCCCAGATTATGGACTGGATGATGGATACGTATCTCAACACTCATCAGGAAGGCCGGCAACAGGGGATGCTGCATGTGGTAACCGGAAAATCCGTCGGCTGCGGCGGCAGTGAAGGGCGTGAAAAGGCCACCGGGCAGGGACTTTGTTATGTACTGTTGGAATTGCTGCCGGAATTTCGGCTCAAACCCGCGGGACTGCGACTAAGCATTCTGGGCTTTGGCAATGTCGGCGGTAACACCGCGCAAGCGCTTGGCGTACATGGCGCCAAGCTGATTTCGGTGATGGATCATACGTGTGCTCTGCGTAACATCCATGGCATGCCGATAACGGATTTACAACAGCATGTGCGGCAGACCGGAGGCTTGGCGGGCTTCACCGCTGCAGGCGTGGAGGTTATTGATCGGGAAGCGTTTTATCGCACGGAAGTGGACGTGTTTATCCCCGCCGCACTGGAGCGCATGATCGATGCACCGGAAGCAAAATGGATCAACGCCCGGGTGCTGGCCGAAGGGGGCAATGGCCCGGTGACGCCGGCGGGGGCGCAAATTCTGCGGCAGCGCGGCATTGCGCTGTTGCCGGCGATATTGTGCAATGCCGGCGGGGTAGCAGTCAGTTATCTGGAATGGGTGCAGAACAAGGCCGGCGTACATTGGGAACTCAACCAGGTGGACCGTGAACTGCAAAAAACCATCGTTCTGGCGGCCCGGCGGGTGCGGCTGGCGGCGCATCAATATGATACCGATCTTTCCACGGCGGCCTTTTGCGTGGCGGTGGATCATGTGACACGCGCTTATAAGCAGCGGGGTATTTTTCCGTGAGCAATATTCCATTTTTATCAACGGCTTCAGGCCCCATGGTTGGGTACCGGCGTAGGCCGCTGCTGCCTTGGTACGTCGCCCATTGGCTGGCGTCGTTTATGGCGGCATTAACTTCCAATGCGGTCTATTTCTTTGCCGCTTATGAACTGCATCAACCCGCTGAAGTGCAACTGGGTATGGTTGCCGCCGGCGGGCTGGTTTATACGATCGGGGCATTTTACGGCGGGCGACTGGTGGATCGGCTGGGGCAACGTCGCCTGGGAAGTTACATGGCGTTGATATGTATTCCAGTGTGTGCGTTTGGCTCTTTGGCTGTCGTGCATCGCAGCCTGTGGGGCGTGTTTATTTTCCTGCTGATGCTCAATTTTTCCACCGCGCCGCTGTGGCCCGCCATTGAATCCGCCCTGACGTGTGTACCGGGTAAATTGCGCTTAACCAAACGCATTACCATATATAATATCAACTGGTCCACCACCGGCTTTATCGCCGGCGGCATCGTGGGTTCGCTGGCATTGTGGCTTTCCTGGGCCGGGGTTTTTATTATCGGCGCGATCATCAGCCTGATGGTCTGGATCATGATAGCTGTGTTTTCTATTCCACAATCGCAAATCCGCCCCGGCCATGTTGAGGATTCCCCGGAAGAACTGGCCCGAAGCCAGGCTATTCTCGCTTCGCCAAAATCCAAAACATTGCTGCACATGGCCTGGCTTTCCAACATGCTTTCTTATGTGGCAGCCAACACGGTTTTAGCCGTTTTGCCCACCATTACCCTATTACTGGGAATAAAATCCTATGCGCTGGCAACGGCCTTGGCGTCGGTGTGGGCATTAACCCGCATCGGCGGCTTTTTACTTACCAGTTTCTGGACGGGCTGGCATTATCGTGTGCATTGGATGATGATTTCCTTTGCGGGCCTACTGCTGGGAACTGTTGCGCTGCTGTTAAGCCAATCGGTACTTATGCTGATATTATCCCAGGCGATTTTTGGCGTTGCGCTTGCCATGCTTTATTCGGGATCCTTGTATTATGCCATGCACCTTAGCCAGGGATCAGGTGCCAACGCGGGAATTCACGAAGGGCTGATCGGCGTCGGCACGGTGCTGGGGCCGGGCGTGGCGGCAATTTCCGGAGCGCCGGATTCTATGGTGCCCAAGGCCATCGCCATGTTTGTCATTTTGACCATCGGGGGCGGCGTGATGACAGTGATGGCACGACGGGCAAAAGGCTTGGCAAGAGTGGATCTTAAACAGGATGCAAACAGGTCAACATGAAACAACAGCGCCTACCATCTGCCACACGACTGGCGATTCTGATTTCCGGTTCCGGCTCCACGCTGGAAAACCTGGCCGGGTATATTGCCCAAGGGAAATTATCCGCTTCCATTGCGTGTGTGATTTCCAGCCGGTCTGATGTCTATGGCCTGGTTCGGGCGGAGAAATTGCAATTGCCGCATGAGGTCATCCCGCGCCGCAGCTTTACCGATGCTGTTGAGTTTTCCCATGCGGTCTTCACAGCTATTGGCAAACACCAGGTGGATTTAGTCATCATGGCCGGTTTTTTGTCGCTGTTGTACATTCCGCCGACATTTGAAAACCGCGTCCTGAACATCCACCCCGCCCTGCTGCCGAAATACGGCGGCCGCGGCATGCACGGCCTGAAGGTACACCAAGCAGTAATTGACGCCGGCGAGACCATCTCCGGCTGTACCGTGCATTACGCCGACAACCAATACGACCACGGCCCGATTCTTCTCCAGCGCACCTGCCCCGTCCTGCCCGGCGACACCGCAGAATTACTAGCCCACCGCGTGTTCGAACAAGAATGTATCGCCTATCCCGAAGCCATCGCCCGTTGTAAGGCCCACCAGTGAAGGCGCGTAGCGGTTGGAGGTAAACATCCACAGATTTTCGGGATTCCACAGATTCACCGCCGCAACGACAACGGCTTTGTGCCTTCGCAGCATTACAGTGAAAGCGTCAGTTCGTAAATGTTTATCGTGTTCGGCCCACACCGCGCGGTTTTACGGAGAATTCCGATCTGGCGGAATGAGGCATGCGCCAGCGGCGGCCTCTGTCGGGCCTGTTTCTCGCTCCCCCCGCTTTGGGAAAACAGCTACGAATTATCTGGGTTTCCAGATTGTCAGATTGGGTATGGAGTCAAAATCGTTATCATTGGTTGCCAGATGGGGCAGCGCGTGGCGTCGTATCAGAGCCAGCGTGGTGGCGTCGTTCGTAAGCAGCCCCAGTTTCATAGACAGTTCGGCGGCATGTTGAAGGTCCATGCCATCAATTGCCACGAGATTCAGTCCAATTTCCAGCAGTTCGTTGGCGGCTCGGCGAAACTCGTGTAATTCTGTAATTCGGCTGCCATGGCGTTGGAGCCAATTAACAAGACCGGCGCGATTCAGACCAAATGTCGCCGCCGCTTCCGCGAGCATGACCTTATGAATGGCTTCGGCCAAAACATGGACCGAAGCATATCCGGTGACCGTGCCAGCCGCCACGCGCTCCAGAAAGACGGTGGACGCTTGGGAAAAAGGGGGCGTTTCCACATAGTGGTAATAGAATATATTAGCGTCTATAAAGCAAGCTGCGCCATCCGGCAGGTCCAACGGCATGGCCCGGCTCCATCAGTTTCCGTGAGGGTAAAATTCTGGAGACATCGCTATCTCCCGCGCCAAAGATGGATTAATGCGGATCCGTTTGCCACGTCGCCGCCCCATAGCCTTGGAGCGCCGCGGCAATGCCGCTATTGGCTCGATCGTGAGCCGAACCCGCTCATGGTCGGCCAAGGTTGGGCGCTGCGCGGGAACGAATACACCGTTCTCGAACGTCGCATCTATGGTGGTCACGGGCATGGCATTAATCCTTCGCAACATATCAGATTATCTTACCCCAAATCCATACGCAATTCTAGTAATCTGTCAAGCCTGCGAATTCGGATTGACTGACCGCAAAGAGGCCATCTGTGGCGTCGCAGTAGGTCGATAGATCTTCAGACCTGATTTTCGCCTCTCTGTGGAGTGCAAGGCTTTGTTCACGGGGATGAGCGCGAGGAAACGGAACGGGGACGCATCTAGTTAAGTGCTTGCCGCAATAGATCAATTGCCGTCGCAGACTCGCGGCGGCCTCTGTCGGGCTTATTTTTCGGACGCCAGTAGGGTTTGGAATCGACGGATGTCACCCTTTCAGGGTTCCACAATCCGTTGGGTCGCTTTATCCCTCACAATTCGATAGGCCTCCACACCAGGTCAATCTAGACATTCCCCATTTCGCTTTCCGAATCACGCAATGCCTTGAAATAATATTCCAAATCCTTCCCATTTTCTCCACCAAGCGGATTCAAATGGACGGGGTTACCATTACGATCGCGATAGTGCAATTCCAGCACACCCTTCTCGCCATAGCCCTCTACGAACATCTTGTGATCGAGAACCATCAGCAGTCCGTAAACAGTTCCCTCGGTCACTTCATTGATTAGCTTGTTCACCATCTCCTTATCGGCATTGGATAAGCTCCGGTACCAATTGTGCATTTCCATCCTTTTCGGAAGAGGGTTTCTACCCGGCGGTGGAGAACCTATAAATGAGATCGTCCCTTTCGTCCCTGCCCGCATGTGTTTGATCACCCCCTGGACGAATTCTTTGGCATTCATTTGTTAAAAGCCTCCGGATACATGGCCTTATTCAGATCAATCC
>JAJZCT010000221.1 GCA_021828925.1 Planctomycetota bacterium | reverse complement strand
CATCTACTTTTTGATCGCTGCGGTGCATTCCGCGCAGGTTGATTGGGAGATGGTAATTTTCCGGTTTGCATTGGTGGCCGTGGTGCTCGTTCCGGCCGCCTATTTCGCGCGCGAATCTGCAAGACACCTAAGGCGAGAGGCTTCTTACCGGCGAATCGAGCTGGAGCTTTCCGCGCTTCAACCGTTTATCGCACGCCTGCCAGAAAAAGAGGCACAGGAAATCATTAAGAAAAAGGCCGACCAATATTTCGGCCAAGAAGCGCCGCAGGAGCAGGAAGAAGCCAACCTTTTGCGGGATGTGTCCCTCCGGGGTGACCAAGTCCTCAAGATTCTGACAAAGGTCCTTGCAGCATGGAAAGGGAAGTAGCCGAAAAAGAATTCACCCACATCCGCTCGACTTTCCCCGCCCGTGCCATAGGCAGCCGAAGCCGCCGTGTTGGCAGGGTTCTGGAAAATGTAAATTTATGCCCGATAATGAACTCGACGCAGCCGAATGCAGTGGAGTTAAAAATAATGGTTTTGACAATGATGAAGAAAATCATATACTTAAACACGGTAGTTAAGTTCTATTATTGAATTGCAAAATCTGGAGTGCATCCATGAACCGAAGCAAAATAAAGCCAAGCGTCGGACGCAGAAAAAAGGAAAGATCGGGCGATTCCAAGCTTATTTCACTGCACAGGCGCTATTTTTCTCCCACTACCCCTTTGGCACCTGACCAGAGTGAGCAATATTCGTTGGAGCAGCCATTTCCGTTTCCTTCGGTCCCCACGGTTACCACGACTTCAGCGTTCCACGCCAAGTCATAAGGATGAGGACAAATGCCGAATTGGGGCGATGTTCAGAACGAAATTAATCTCCAAATTCTCCAGCACCAGAGCATGGCACAGCAGAGCCTTGCTCTGGTACGGCAGAAGTACCTTAAGGAGTTGCACCAGCACACAGGGCGCAACGTTATCGCATATTATTCCGGCTGGCTTTCCAAGCAGTTGGTCGTTGGGATGGAGATTAACGACGAAGACAAGAACGGCTTTATGATGGCTGTGCATAAACTTGATCGGGCCAAGGGACTGGACCTGATTTTGCATACACCCGGCGGTGATATTGCATCGACGCAATCCATCGTCAACTACCTGCAGAAAATGTTTGATGATAATATCCGCGCCGTGGTTCCGCAGTTAGCCATGTCGGCAGGCACGGTAATAGCTTGTTCCTGTAAGGAAATCCTCATGGGGAAGCAGTCAAACCTTGGTCCCATTGACCCACAGGTGCGCGGAGTTCCGGCGTATGGCGTTATTCGTGAATTTGAGCGCGCAGTGAAGGAAATAAAAAAGGACCCCGCTAGTGCGGCCGTCTGGCAGGTCATTATCGGCAAGTACCAGCCGACGTTTCTGGGCCAGTGCTCGAACGCAATCCAATGGTCCAACAATTTCGTTCGTGAGCAACTTGAGAAAGTAATGTTCGCCAGCCAAGCAGACGCCAGGAAGAAAGCAACTAAGATCGCAAAGCAACTCGCCAATTACCAGAAGCATAAGACCCATGGCAAGCATATCCACGCGGAGGACTGCAAGGCAATGGGGCTGAAAATATTGGAGATTGAATCAGACCAGAAACTTCAGGATCTGATATTAACAGTGCACCACTGCTACATGCACGCCCTGATGAATACCCCGGCAATCAAGATTATTGAAAACCACGCGGGCGCTACTCTAATAAAACAGCACGCGCCAAGCTCGCCTAACACCACCTCACCTAAACAGGAAGTTGGCGGCCCTCCGTTCAATGCCGAATAATCTAAAGGACCGCGAAATTCAAGTATCAGCCACGACGCCTATCCGAACCCGCATTCGTCCACATCCCCACTTTCCCCCTTGTGCCGCAGGAAACCAAAGACGCGGCGTTGGCGGAGTTCAGGAAAATGTGACACCGTTATCGGTCGGCGGTCACCGGTGGATTAAATCCACCGGCTAACATGGCCGCCCATGATGACGCATCGTTACCTATCACAATTTTCGCCGCCAGATTGATTTTTGCCGCACTTCCACGGTATTGTGTAACGTAATAAAACCGTGCGGATAGGCGGGGTGATTATCCGGCGGCATATTGAACTGATGGACGATGGATGATTTCCCGCTACCCACCCCGACGAGCCGAGATTTTTGGCGGCGGGGCACCCGATGGCTTAAGCCGCGGAAATCAGGCAGTCCCTGGCCCGAAAACTTGCCGCATAAGGAGTTCAGGATGATCAGCATGCAAGAAGTTCGGCAACGACGTGACGATATTCTGACGGTGGCCCGGCAAAATGGTGCCCATGATTTGCGCATCTTCGGGTCCGTGGCGCGGGGGCAGGCAAACGCATCATCGGATCTGGATATCCTGGTGCGATTCGATCCGGACCGCACGCTTTTCGATCATGGTGAATTGGTAATGGATTTGCAAGACCTGCTTGGAGTAAAGGTTGACGTACTCGACGAGGACGGTTTGCGTCCGCGATTTCGTCATCATGTAATGAAAGAGGCGGTACCGCTGTGAGACCAACCCGACTGCTATTGCGGGATATCCTTGATTGGTCCGTTACTTCCCCAGCCGCTCCATCATGGGGGCGGGATAGCGCAGGCCGGCGGTTGCGCCTTTGGGGGCGGCGGCGTTGATGCGGCTGACATCATTCGCGGTCAGAATGATGTCCTGTGCGGCGAGATTCTCATGGAGATACTTACTGCGGCGCGTGCCGGGGATGGGGATCACATCGGTGCCGCGGGAAAGCACCCAGGCTAAAGCCAGTTGGCTGGGCGTGCACTGTTTTTCTTCCGCGAGTTCCTGCACTTTTTTGACAAGTTCCAGATTTTTTTGAAAGTTTTCATTTTGAAATCGGGGGTGATTTCGGCGATTGTCATTGGCGGCCAAATCCTCGGGTTTTTTTATCTGACCGGTCAAAAATCCGCGCCCCAACGGGCTATACGCCACAAAGGCGATTCCCAAATCCCGGCAAATATTTAATACGCCGTCTTCGGGATCGCGGGTCCAAAGCGAGTACTCACTTTGCAGGGCTGATATTTTATGAACTTGCGCGGCCCGCCGAAGTGTTTCACCACCTGCTTCGGACAAGCCCAGATATTTTACTGTACCGGCCTGGACCAGCTCGGCCATGGCTCCGACGGTATCTTCAATCGCCGTGGAAGTATCTACGCGGTGCTGGTAGTACAAATCAATATAATCCACACCGAGGCGCAGCAGGCTGGCCTCACAGGCCTGCTTCACATATTCCGGCGTGCCGCATACGCGCAGGAATTCCCCTTTGGGTCCGCGCACGTTTCCAAACTTGGTGGCGAGGAACACGTTGCTTCTGCGATCTTTTATCGCCTTGCCGACCAGCGTTTCATTATGCCCTACGCCATACATATCGGCGGTATCCAGAAAGTTGCCGCCGACGGCCAGATATTCATGAATGACCGCGATGGATTGGGCATCATCGGCGGGGCCATAAAATTCACTCATTCCCATACAGCCCAACCCGATCGCTGAAACGTGCGGGCCATTTTTTCCTAAAGATCGCATGTGCATTACCAACTCCTTATTGCACCACAAAGTGTATCGTAGGCACCGCTACGTCCGAATGGCAAGCCTTGGCCGCGGGGCACGGAGAGAATTTCCCGCTTCGGGGCCGCAGGTAAATGCGCCGCGACAAGCCACCTCGCTACGTCAGGAGAACAGCATCATTGACAGGATCGCAGAGACCGTGGCAATGATAAACCCCGGCAGCCAGGGGCGGAACGGCTTCCCTCGGCTAATAAACAGGATCAGACATGTTGTGTTGACCAACGCGATCGTAACTACGGCTGCCGTAAGGTAGGCGGAGGAGGCAACAGGCACTCTCCATCGGTGGGCTAGCTCAAAAGTATCCGTATGCCAAGAGCTGTCGCCCCGAATCCAAACCTGTTGTTGGAGCATTCCGTAATAAATGACGCAGTTTGCGGAAAGTAGCAATACGGGAAATACTGCCAAAGCGGTGCGAACGAGCTTTCCCGACCGGTTGGAATCTTTTCCCGCCTGATCTTGCACTATCGGCTCGGTCATTGCCCGTTCCCCTTGAATATGAAAACAGACTAAAAACCCCGGAACGACAAAACAAAGGCTATTACAGCGTATGCGGCCAAATTGATGGCCAGCCAAATCACATATCGCCCATCGTCAGGCCGATGCTTGTTATCATTGCGGCGGCGGTCCAGAAGCGCCAACCCGACAAGGTCTGGGATAATGGCGACTCCCCATCCCCGATAGCTTGCGCTGCACATGGAAACAAATGCGAAAGAACCAAACGCCATCATCCAATGCATCATGATTAACGCAACTGCATTCCGCCGAAACGAACGTGCTTCAGGTGGAATTGTCTCGGACAGGCTTTTAGCATTATCTGCCACGGCGGTCCCTTTGTGAACTCTCTTTTTTAATGAAGCTCAAGTTAACGCGCGACACGGGCGGCGTCAATGGTTGCGAGGGCGAAGTAGCGAGGGCGAAGCAGCGAGGGGCGTGCTGATCCAGATAGGTGGGTCGTTGGTGCTGGGAACATCCGCGGCACTGGCGGTGTGGTTGGCTCCGGAGCGAATAAGCCGGACCCATGACACGCTGTGCCCATGGCCAACAGTAAACCATATTTTACGCTCGGGCGTGGGTTAAGAATTTGTTAAATCTTCGCTGGTTTTGTGTTACTGTGTTCCGGACGGTTTTGACCCCACGTGTACCCTTTGGGTTTAGCGGCCTGCCTGTGTTGTATCACATCGCCAGCCAAATCAAATACATCGCCCTCCGCGGGGCCATTGTGGTGAATCAAAGGCTCACTTGGCTCCAGACCGCGCACTGAACATTTTTTCCGTACTTGTCTCTGTTTCGCGTGACAAATTTCACCGGCACCGACATAATATAAAATTCCGGTATTTAAACGCCGGTAACGCGTTGTGCGACCAGGGCAGGGTTGGGAAGTCGTCGGTCAAACCGCAATTAGTACTACCGTCTGGCAGACGTGTAATCCGGGAGTTGGTGTTTCCAAGATCAGGTGATCGGTGTATTGGATTAACAAAAGCATTCACTGGCTGGGCCGGTCGCGCCGGCGCATGCTGCTGCTGGCCGCGGTTATTGGTCCGGGCATGATCACCATGATTGCCGACAACGACGCCGGCGGCATATCCACGTACGTTCAGACCGGAGCTTTAACGGGGTTTAATCTGCTATGGGCGTTCATCATTCTCGTGCCGATGGCGTATTTCGTGCAGGAGATGACGGTGCGGCTTGGTGCGGTGACCAAACGCGGCCATGCGGAGGCCATTTTTGATTCCTTCGGTCCGTTCTGGGGATGTTTTTCAATCTTCGACCTGGCGGTGGTTAATTGGCTTACCTTGGTGACCGAATATATCGGCATGACCCAGGCCATGAGCATTTTCGGCGTTCCCGCATGGATCACATTCCTGGGCGTCACATTGCTGCTTTTTGGCATTGTGGTGACCGGAAAATATTGGACGTTTGAAAAACTCACCATGTTGTTCTGCCTTTTCAATTTTGTCTACATACCGGCGGCGTTCTGGGCCATGCAGACGGGCAACGTCAAAGAGGGGTGGCTGGCGGTGGGGAAGGGGTTCTTCGCACCGACATTGGTCGGAATTCTGCCGATGTCGGCCATGATTACACTGATTATGGCCAATATTGGCACGACCATTACGCCTTGGCAGATATTCTTTCAACAGTCGGCGGTGGTGGATAAGGGCATGGATGTCCACGATATCAAGATGGGGAAAATTGATACTTTAGCCGGCGCCCTGTTAACGTGTGTTGTCGCGGCATTCATCATCATAGCCACCGCCAGCGTATTTTATTTCAATCCGCATGGGAAGATGGTGGTAACTTCAGCGCAGCAGGCGGCCCTGCAAATGCCCAAGGTTATGCCGGCCGGGACTGATTGGGGCCGATGGGCCGAGGTTCTTTTCGCCATTGGTCTTTTTGATGCGGGGTTGCTGGGTGCGCTGTGTGTTTCCCTTTCCACAAGTTGGGCGCTGGGTGAATTGTTCGGCTGGGCGCATTCACTGAACAAGTCCGTGCGCGATGCTCCCTGGTTTTATGTGGCCTATGTGGTCATGCTGCTGTTGGCGGGTG
>JAJZCT010000220.1 GCA_021828925.1 Planctomycetota bacterium | reverse complement strand
GCCTTTATGGACGGCACCATGGACCCCGGCATGATGGCCGGACTGGCACGTCTGGAACGGGAGAAGGAACTGGCACGCCAACGGTACGCCAGGAAAAAGGCGATGAAAAAATTGACCTAAGTGGTTCCAGGGAGATTTTATTTTCCTCCTGAACCGCTAAGCTGCCGCATGCGCCCAACCCGCTGCGGAATCCCAGCCCGCCGTCCGGCGTCTCACCAGCCACAGAAAAATGCCGCCCGTACCTGAAAATCCATCCCACATGCACTTCGCTGACGCGAATTTACCGGACACCATTGCGTGTTGACCCTTTGGGCGGCAATTTTTGTTGTCGCGCTGACATTTCCCATGCTTAAGGCCAGTGTGGGCCTGACGGTGACTTATTTTATTTATTCCGGATGTTCTTTTATCAGCTTCCTTTTTGCGGCGCTGGTATTACCGGAAACCAAAGGCAAGACGCTTGAACAAATTGAAACATACTGGCATCATAGGTCTGATATTAAGATGTCTTAGACATGGAGCAACGATGCAACGTTCTGAAGTAAACAACTATCTGACAGAGGCGATGGCTTTTTTCAAGGCTCAGGGGTTTTCCCTGCCGTCCTTTGCCTGCTGGTCACCTGAACACTGGGCCACGCTGGGTGCGGCCGGAGATTACATTCGCCGGCGCGGCCTGGGCTGGGATGTGACAGACCTGGGGTCCGGAAAATTTGAACAGATCGGTTTGGTTTTATTTACGCTGCGGAACGGACTGATCGGCGATACATCTAAAATTTTTGCCGAGAAGATCATGATGGTTCGCAAAGACCAGCGAACGCCTTTTCACTTTCACTTTCAGAAAACCGAAGACATTATCAACCGTGGCGGCGGCCAACTGGTCATCGAACTCTATAATTCCGATCCGCAGGAGAAGTTTGCCTCAACGGATGTTGTGGTGCGCTGCGACGGTTTGGAACGGACGGTTTCCGCCGGCGGCAGTGTGATTTTACAACCCGGGGAAAGTATCACTCTGGTTCCGGGCCTCTACCACTCGTTTTTTGCCACCGGCTCGCATACCATGGTCGGTGAAGTATCCAGCGTCAACGATGACACGAAGGACAATCGTTTTTACGAACCCTTGCCGCGATTTACGAACATTGATGAAAATCAATCGCCCTTGTTTTTGCTATGCAGCGATTACAAGACGTTTTTACCATAAAGGATTTATTCGTGCAAAAAATACTTGATCAGAAACTCGCCGCTCTGGCCAATGATCGATTCGGCAAGCATTTTATACTCGCCGACGCCAAAGACGCGGATATGGCCCTGGGTATAGCAGCGCCGGGCGTGAATCCCGGCGCGGGAAAAACCGATTTTCCATTCCGTACGCTGGATCAATACCGTCAGACCATTCGCCAGGTCGTCGAGCAGGGGATGGTGGATATTATGCTCATGAGTTGCTCTACCAGCGATCAACTGACGATTCGTGAACGGCTGTTTGATAAGAGCATTATTACGCCGGCAGTCCGGGCGAATGATACAACGGATATACATATTTGCCGCGGAAGCTCCTATGGAAGCAACCCGTCGCAGCCGTTTGCCTCCGCGCCCATTGATCACATTCAGGCGGGAAAATCACCTTGTTCCGCGGCGGATCGGCAACTGGGGGCGAATCTGGGCTTGTATTCGGTGACGTTTAATAATCTTGCAGAGCCGGATCGGCGCACTCTGGAGGCCTATCGGGATTTTCGCCTGGACGCGGAGGGAAAAGGCTTTCGTCATTTTCTGGAAGTATTTGATCCCAATGTCTCGCCCCAAACCCATAAAATTCCGCCTGACCAGATGGGCGGGTTTATCAATGACCATATCTGCCGGATGCTGGCGGGCGTGCCGCGTGCCTCACGACCGGTGTTTTTAAAAATTGTCTACCATGGTCCGCGGTATATGGAAGAACTCTGTCGCTATGACGAGTCGATTATTGTCGGTGTCCTGGGTGGAAGTTCCGGCACAACGTATGATGCTTTCAAATTGCTTCATGATGCCAAAAAATATGGAGCCCGGGCGGCTCTTTTCGGGCGGAAAATAAATCAGGCCGAGGATCAACTCTCGTTTATCAGTATGTTACGCAGCATCGCCAATGACGATATAACCCCGGAGGAAGCGGTGCGGGCCTACCATAGCAAATTAAGCGATGCCGGCATTAAACCACATCGGTGCCTGGCGCACGATATGCGGGTTACCCAGGGAGTTATGCGCTATGCCGCCGGCGGCACTGCGAATTAGTCAGGGATGTTTAATAAACAGCGGGAAGTTAAAACTATGGCCACAACCGAATTCATCTATGATGTGCTTGGCGTCGGGATTTCGGCGGTCGATGATACCCTGACGGTTGAACGTTATCCGCTCTCTGGAGCGAAAGTCCCGGTGCAGTCATCGGCCAGGCATGGCGGAGGGTTGGCGTGCACCGCGGTCGCCGCCGCGGCGGTACTCGGGGGGAAGGCGGCGTTTGTGGCGCGTTTCGGAGACGATGAGCTTTCCGAATATATACGTTCCAGTTTATCGCTGCGTGGCGCGGATGTTTCCCATATTATTTCCGACGCTCGGGGCCAACCCTATCACAGCCGGATCATCATAGATCGCACCACCGGCGAACGCACCATATTTTATGATCTAAGCCGTTATCAACCCGTGCAGGCTGCGGACGTGTCCGCCGAGCTTTTAGCTTCCACGCGCGTGCTGCTGGTGGACTTCCTTAGCCCCCCAGGCCCGTTGGAACTTATACTCAAGGCCCGGCGGGCCAAGGTGCCGGTCCTATTGGACATTGAAGGCCAATGCCCCGAGTCTGCCTCGGTGCTGGAACATGTGGACCATCTGGTAGTTCCGGAGGAATTTGCGCGGTGGTCAACCGGTCAGCAGGATTTGTATGCAGCCTGTGCGGCACTGGCTCGCATACCGCGTGCCGCGACCGTCGTAACGGCGGGAGCGGCGGGCTGTTGGTGGACCGATTCGCCCCAGCGCGCACCGGTGCACTTCCCGGCCTTTGCGGTCAAGGCGGTCAATACCAACGGCTGCGGCGATACGTTCCACGGTGTCTACGCTTTGGCTATTGCGAAGAATTTTTCCATAATGGAGGCTGTATGTTTTGCCACTGCCGGCGCGGCGATCAAGGCTGCCGGTTCCGGCGGCGGTTGGGATGCGCTGCCCAGCGCGGCGCAAATTACGGGGTTATTGCGACGGCATTTGCCGGCGGATAATTCCCTGCGCGATGTGTTGAAAAAAATTGAACAAATAAGGTCCCATGACGCGGCAACGATCGGGGCAGCCGCGGACGGCGAAGCGCCCGGGACGTTTCCAGTGACTCCGGAAGAGAGGGAAAAATGATAAATGTGGCCCTGGTTATCGACGCCATTGGCAGTTATGGGCGCGGATTATTACGTGGCATCGCGCGCTTTGTGCATACCAACTCTGACTGGGCGGTGCGCTATGAGGAATGGACCGAGCAAGACGACCTGCCACACTGGCTGTCACGCGGAAAGTTTCAGGGCGTGTTATGCAGAGTTCGCAATTCCCGGCAGTTTGAGCCGTTACGCCGGCTGGGCATTCCCATTGTTGATCTGGGCAGTTTGATATCCCCGACGGGTGTCGCCAATATTCACAGCGACCATCTGCGGATTGCGCAAATTGCGGCTGAGCACCTGGTACTCTGCGAGTTGTCAAACTTCGCGTATTGCGGATTTGAAGGGCGACAATTTTCCCAGCTGCGACTGGCCGCTTTTCAGAAATTTCTAAGTCAGCGAGGCGCGGAATCGCAGGTCTTTGAAGTATCGCTGCGCTCCAGCGGATTATCCAAAAGAAGGCGGGAGGGACAAGCTTTATCGTACGATTCCAAACTCGCCGCCTGGCTCAACGGACTTCCTAAGCCCGTGGGAATCATGGCCTGTAATGACCTCTGCGGGCGGCATATTCTGGCGGTATGTCAGGAACTGGCTCTGCGCGTGCCCGAACAAGTTGCCGTGGTCGGCGTGGACAACGATGAAGTGCTTTGCGAGTTGGCAATCCCGGCCTTAAGCAGTGTCGATCCGGGATCGGACAAAATCGGCTTTGAAGCCGCCGAATTGCTCAATCAGATCATTCGGGGCGCGAAACTCCCCGTTAAGCCATTGCTGGTGGCACCGCGTGATGTCGTCATGCGCACCTCAACGGATGTTATTGCGGCCGGCGATGAAACCGTGGTAGCGGCCATGCGATACATTCGTAATCACGCGGGAACTACTACGACCGTTGAAGATGTGTTGCAGTACCTCGCGGATCAATCCTTATTAATTTCCCGTAGCACCCTGGAGCGGCGATTTAAGGCGCTGTTGGGATTTCTCCCGCATGATGAAATCGTGCGTGTTCGCATAGACCGCATAGAACGACTGCTGAAGGGTACTGAATACCCGCTTTGGCGGATTGCGGAAATTGTGGGCTTAAGTGATGAGCCGCATCTGAGCAGATTTTTTAAATTGTATAACGGTATGGCCCCGGGTGAGTTTCGCCGCCGCGCCAGTCTGGGGCTGATATGAAATCCGGCGGTGCGCGCACGGTCTTATTCGAACTGCCTGCCCGTGCCGATTCACGCAGAGTTGATGGGGGGCCGGGCCGGCTGGCATTCTCGGAAGATTCAAGAGCTTACAGTGAAAACGTGCACTAACTTATCGTGCGGCACCTAAATAGTCCTGACGAAAAGTGATACACTCATTGATGAAAAGCGGCACTTTCATTACGGGCGTATAAGCGTATATTCAGTGGTGCTGTAAAATTCTTCTGGAGTAAATTCTAATGCGCAAGGCTTTACTAAACTTGCTAACAGTTAAGACTGTTGTGATGTTGGCGATTTTATCGCTTGTGTTCGCGTTGAACCAATCAGGCGGCGCACGAGCAGCCACCAGCCGAGAGATCCAACTTATACGCGCCGTTACGCGCCTACGCGCGGGCCGGATTATGGACCGCAACTGGCGGCTGGATAAGATGCCGAACTTTCATCGCTGGGGGCCTGAAGCGGTTTTGACGCAGTCGCAAATAGGGCAGTTGCATTGTCCGTGGCCGGCCGGAGCGTGGAAGCCCGTGCAGCTTCCTGATGATTACATTGTTGGTGGTAAGTTTTCCCATAAGAACAATCCGGGGCATGGATCGCTTCCGGTCTATCCGGCATGGTACCGGCGGACGTTCAACGTGCCGGCCACAGCGCGTGGCAAGACCATCTGGTTAAATTTTGGCGGGGTATATCGGGACTCTGTGGTATTTATTAATGGCAAATTGGTGGGGCAGCATCCCAGTGGATATACCGGTTTCCGATATAACATCGGTAAGTTCCTGCATTACCGCCATCCTAATATCTTGGCGGTATTTGTCGATCCGCGTTTCTTTGAAGGCTGGTGGTATGAGGGAGGCGGTATCTATCGCCATGTACGCCTGATAATTACCGACAAATTACATGTCGCGCCCTGGGGCACGTTTGTGATCAGCAAAGTGCCCGGTGAGATTCATTATGGTTCTCCGCGGGGCGATGATGCGTCCGCGGAACTGACGATCCGGACCACGGTGGACAACGCCCACCGGACAGGCCGGCAATTTGTTCTGAAATCCCGGATTATCAGCCCGGAAGGCAAGGTACTGGCCGTGATTTCCAGTTCAGAGGGCTTGGCGGCCGGCGGCAAAAAGACGTTTATACAACATGCCATCCTACGTCATGCCGAGTTATGGTCGTTAAAGCACTGCAATTTATATCATCTGGAAACGACGCTGGCGGTGCGGCATGTTGTTGTGGATGCCAAGCGTACTACCTTCGGCATACGCACGCTGCGATTTGATCCCAACCATGGCTTTTTCCTGGATGGGAAGCATGTGGAGCTTGACGGCACCTGCAACCACCAGGATTTTCCGGCGGTGGGCATTGCCGCGCCGGACAACCTCTGGCCCTGGCGGATTGCCAAGCTCAAGGCCAACGGATCCAATGCGTATCGCACGGCTCACAATCCCCTGGCGTCAGCTTTCTACCGCGCCTGCGACAAGATGGGGATGCTGGTGATGGATGAGAATCGGCATTTAGGCGATGTTTATACGCCTAAAACACCCATGGGATCACCTTATTCCAATTTTTCCGATCTCGATTGGATGATTCTTAC
>JAJZCT010000219.1 GCA_021828925.1 Planctomycetota bacterium | reverse complement strand
TGAGATCGGCGTCTTTGAATTTTACGCCGGGCCGCTGGTCGCGGTCATCCACGAGCACGTCAATATGGCGCGCGGAGAATTCTTTATGCAGGCGGTCAGCCACTTCCCGGGCCTGCCCTTCATATTTAATGGGTGTAATAATCACATGGAACGGGGCGATGGCCATGGGCCAACGAATGCCGTCGGCATCCGAAAGCGTTTCCAGCGCGCCAACTAAAATGCGCCCCGGCCCGATGCCGTAGCACCCCATGATTACGCTGTGGCTCTGTTGTTTGTCATCGCTGTAGACGGCACCCAGAGCGTCACTGTATTTGGTGCCGAGTTTAAATACATGGCCCAGTTCAATGCCTTTGCTGAAAATCAGATCGGTGCCATTGGGCGCTTTATCGTCGGGGGTGACATTGCGAATATCCGCGATAACCGCTTTGGCCTGCATTTCGGCGGAGAGATGCTGCTTCCAGTTAAAATGCTTCACATGCCAATGCAATTCATTGGCGCCGGATGTGGCGTCGGCGATCAGCAGGGCATCGGGGTCAATAATCAATTCGGCTTGGACGGTATTAACGACATGCGGCCCGACGTAGCCGATGACAAATCCGGCGGCTCTGGCGGCGACTTCATCGGCGAGTTCCACGGGGCCGGCAATGCGACGGATTTTGGCTTCATTAATTTCATGATCGCCGCGGACGCACGCGACAACCCATTTGCCGGTTTTAGCATCGCCGGCGCGAAACACCATGGTCTTGATCATTTGCGTGCTCTGGATGTTCAGGAGTTTGCAGACCGCATCAATGGCGGCGGCGTCGGGCGTTTGGATTGCTTCGAGTTTTGCGTCAGGCTGCCGCGGGGCGGCGGAAAACGCCGGGACAGCGGCGCTGCGGCCTGCGCGTTCCAGATTGGCCGCCCAGGAATTATCAGCGGCTCGGACAATGACATCTTCCCCGGCTTCACACGGGCAGATAAATTCATGGCTGGCATCGCCGCCGATAGGCCCGCTTTCAGCTTCCACCGCAATGGCGGGAATGCCGCAGCGCCGGAAAATTGTTACATACGCATTGTACATATCATGATATGTGTGATCCAGGCTTTCCAGTGAACTGTGAAAACTGTAGGCGTCTTTCATGAAAAATTCGCGCACGCGCAACATGCCGTTGCGGGGCCGGGCCTCATCACGGAATTTAGTTTGAATCTGATACAGCGTGATGGGAAGTTGTTTGTGGCTGCTGACGTAGGCTTTAATGAGTTCGGTGACACATTCTTCATGCGTGGGACCGAGGATCATTTCCGTGCCTTTCCGATCTTTAAGCTTAAAGAGCAGCGCGCCGTAATCAAAATAACGGCCGGTCTGTTTCCATAATTCCGCCGGCAGCAGGGCGGGCATGTGGATTTCCTCGGCGTTAATGGCGTTCATTTCCTCGCGGATAATGGCGTTGATTTTCCGCATGGCCCGCCAGCCCAATGGCAGCCAGTCATACACCCCGGCGCTGATGCGGCGGATCAGGCCCGCGCGGATCATAAGTTTGTGCGAGAGAATATCCGCGTCGGTCGGGGCTTCGCGGCTCGTGGGAATCAGGGTGCGGGACCAATACATCAGGGAATACTCCAAAAACATCCAAAGAACCACCAATGGCAAGCCGATAAGGCCCGCCGGGCATTACGGTGTCAGCAGTTTGTATAAGCACAGCGATTTAATTGCAAGCGGCACCGTAGTGCGTGCACCGTAGTGCGTGATACCGGAAAGCGTGGCCCCATTTCCGCTCCCCACCGCCGTGCGGGGAAATTTCACTTAGCCGCCGGCTTTGCCGGTGGTGGAACGCACCATAAAAGCATCCCGACGCGCCTGGGCAGATCCGGTTGTTTGACGGGCGAATACACCGCATTTACTTTCCGGTTACGCAGGTCATGGTGACATCACGCCGTGCGCCAGCCTTTTCCAGCACCAATTTCACGCGTAGCGGTGATCGGCCGGATTCATCAAAGACTTTCAGCGTATTGGAGCCTGGTTTCAAATAGCAGGAAGGCAGGTATAAGCCCTGCGTCATCACCGGATCGGGGTAGCGGCCCAGATTATGGCCGTTAAGCCACATATAACCGCCGCCGCAATAGCCCCATGCCGCCCGCAGCACTGGATGTTCGCCGTTGCTGTAGCCGGGCAGGGTAAACGTGGCCCGGTAGTAGCATGGGGCATCAGGAGCATGGGTAAACGCGTGCCAGTGCGAGCCTGTATCCACGCGCCCGCCGTGCATACGCCAGAAGGTGATCAGGCCCTTATCTTTCACAGCTGATTTAAATTGATAGTGCTCAAAACCTAAAGCGGGAAATGCCTTCAAGGGTTTGCCGCGCGTGGGAATCAGCACGCTTAAGACGTTGCCGGTTTGGTGATGCCAGAATTGCGCGGCCCGGCGCGCGGATCGGGTTTTAGCCCGGATGATCGCGAGGCGTGCGGAATTAAAGACCACAATGGAACCGCGTGGAAGATTTTTCCAACGCAGCACCAGATGATCGGCGGCAATTCCGGGCAGCGCCACACGAAACCAAAGCGCCCCTTTGCCTGCGGGGATCAAGCCGGGGTTTTTGGGCAACGGTTTAAATTTTGCCATGTTGCCGCGGTCTTCCATGACCTGCATCATGGCGTTGATGTGCGGGGCGGTGATTCGGCGGTAAGACCAGCCGGTAATGCCGCCAAGTTTGATGGTTTCAAATTTGGTGGTGAAGTGCATAAGCCGCACGGGTCCCCACAGGCCTTTTTGGGCAATGGCGGCAAACGGCCCGGAATAGGTCCAGTGCTTCCGCCGACCGTCGCAGATTGTGAGAATCGCCAGGGTGTTAACGCCCGCCTTTAATTTAATATTGGCAATGTGACCGGCAATATCCGTTTGCAATCGGCCATTGGCAAATACTTCGCCCCAGTCTTTGACGAATTTGATTTTCAACTCATAAGCACCGGCGGCGGGAACAGTAATCTGCGTGCGATACCATTCATAGGAACCGGGATAATCATCGGCGCCCATGGGCAGAGGATTCGTGACAGCCAGCCAATTACCAGCATTGAAGCTCGCGCGGGCGGGCGTATCGGCTAAGCGAAGTTGCCAATGTTCCAGGAGTGGCGCGGTTGGATGCACAGGCACGGCGGCACTGGGCGGGGCGATAAAGATCAGCGGCGTATTGGATGCAGTGTATAATTTTACTGCCGATATTGACGCGTTAAGCGGTTCGAGTGTCCGCAAACCCAGTATATTCTTATGGCGTTCCAGCGTACCGGCGTAATAAGGACCAAAAACAATCATGCGTCGCCCCGCATCATGCAGAAACCAGGTGCGCCGGGCCAAACCGCGACGCACCGCAAAAATCCGTAAAACCCGTTGGTGCACACGTAAGGTATAAATGTTTATCCCACGCGCGGGAATGGTAGTATGGAGAGAATATTCATGGGTAAAAATTCCCGTTTCTCTAAAGGCTGGTGACGCGGTCGTCGGGCCTGCGGCCTGTTGATCAAAGCGAAGGAGTATCGGTGAGTCGGGCGAGCCGTAGGTGATCAGGCTCGTGACGTTTCCCTGATGCACAATGCGGAGAATCCGGGCACAGCCATGCTGGAGAATAAAGTAACGGTTTAACACAAACTTGCTAACCATTGGAAAAAGATGTTGCGGTGGGATAACGACAGGGCATCCGCCGGGAGGGGTACAAGTCACGGCCCGTGAGGTGAGATTTTGAAAAAAATCGATGCGGCCGTGCGGACTTACCCGGCTGAAGGTGCGCACGCCCGAAGGCAGGCCCGGAATATGTACCCCGAAATTGATGCTGGTTTCCAGAATTTCCTGAAATGAGCGGGCGAAATCGTTGGTGAATTTATAGTGGTAATACAAGGCTCGCAGATCACCGGCCTGCCCGATGGGGGCGGCAAAATCATAGCTGGCCTTATTAACGTTGTCGTAAAAATGCGATGGAGTCGTGCCGCCCACGGCCAAGTATATATCATAGCCGTTGCCGCCATAACCAATAACATGCCACGGTGCCTGATACGTTAAGGTGTGCTGGCCGGGCGAACGATGTCGGTAATCCGTAAACCAGCCGGAATACATTTCCGTTGTATACCAGGGACTGGTGCGGTCTTGAGAAATCCAAGGCCCGACGCCGGCGGGGCTGGTACCATGGTGCTGGCCACTGAAAAACATGGGCACATCAATACCCAGAGACAACGCTTTATGATACAGGTAACGATAATACCGGTTGGGTAAAACCGCTCCCCATCCGGCGCTATCCTCATTTTCCAACTGCACCATGATCACCGGGCCGCCATGGCTGATCTGATTGGCCGCGACGATGGGCAGGAGTTTGTCAAAATACCGGCCCACGGCGTGCAGAAATGGCGGATCGCCCTGACGGATCGCCAGACCCGGTATAAATTTCAGCCACACCGGCAAGCCGCCGCTGTTCCATTCGCCGTTGCAGTACGGCCCGACGCGCAATATCGCGTAGAAGCCCATTTTTTTAACCAGATGCAGAAATGCCGCCAGATTTCTCCGGCCATGAAATTTGAATTGCCCCTTCCGCGGCTCCTGATAACTCCAAAAAATGTACGTTTGCACACAGTTGAAACCCGCGCGTTTCATTTTCAGCAGCCGATTTTTCCATAGCGCCCGTGGCACACGCTCATAATGCAGGGAACCGGAAGCCAGAAAAACCCGTTTGCCGTTAATGATAAAACCGCGGCCGTCAAAGTTGATAAACTTCCCGGCATTACCGCGCGGCGGAAAAAACGAACCACGTGCACGGTGGGGCGGCAACACGCTGATGGTCAAAAACAATACAACCAACATCAGGTGATATACGAGCGGTGATGTCTTTTCAGGCGTGCATTTGATTATTTGCTGTGTCATGGCGAAGTTTTATCCTTGTGTCAAATTCGTCCGTTTCACCATCTTTATTATGAAAATAAAAGCTCAAGCGGTACAGGCCCTTGGGTATCTGTACCCTTAGCCACATGTCCGGTCCGTCGAAAAACCGCGGATAATATCCACCGGCATCATTCCATTCACCTTTTGCCAGATATTTTTATGGAAATAGGACTGGCACCGAGAACATTGGGCGGCACCGCATATCATTCCATGATTTGCGTTTGCATTCCCAGCCATTTTCCGAACGGCGCGGCGATTTCGCCAGACTATTGCAGTTTCCCGATCAAAAGATTGTAGTATAGTCGTGTGTGCAGGCGATAAAGTCAAATTGCGGAGTGGAATTGATGCGGTATATCCTCTGGTTTGCTCGCGGTACGGGGAAATCAACTTTACGCGGCTTTCGCAATACAACGCTTTAAGGGCGCGGCGGAAATGCGAACATTGGCGCATCCCATCGAGGCGGGGGATCAGGTCGCGTAGCAAATTCACGACTACGTGAATCGGGGTCGTCAAAAATTTGAAATTTGAAATCTCACCGGGCGGGGCGATCATCTGATGATGAGCAACGACGGTGATCCAGTAGAGCAGAGGACTCAACCTCGCGGCCGCGGACGAGCCGTGGTGGCGTAAGTTGAGTCCCCCCCTCATCAAACCGGACAGGCGAGTTTCCCGCATCCGGCTTTCTCGGTATCTGTCTTCCGCAATCTTTGGCAGGGCCACGTACAATGTTCGGCTCCTGCTTGGATTTGCGGTACAGCTTCTGCCCCAAAAGAAAGACTTTCACCGGCAGACCCGCCTTGTTGATCTTAAAGACCTCCGGCAGATCGCTGGCTTCTTCCGTAGTCGCCGGAGAGTCCATCGGCTGCTTTTATCCGCTGCTTCACCGACGGTGCTGGCTTCATCAAATCCGACTGCTTGGCCACTCTCATTGGCGTAACGAGGCTGGTTTGGGTTCACTTATCGTTACGGCTCACATCTTCGCCAATCCGGGGCTTCGTCGCCAGAGATTGCTCCCGACAACGCCCGGCTGGCTACATGGCTAACGGATCATTCCATAATGAACTCCTTTCAGTTCATAAGACACAGACGGTTTCACTGACGCACCGGATTACGCGGATACCAGTGGATCGTTGCGGTGTTGGCGGCGGAACGTAGTTCTGATTGCCATGACAATTATCAAACACCGCCGTGCGCAACGCGTATGGAGGTCTCGGAGCATGGAAGCCCGATGTTTACCCGCGTAATCAGC
>JAJZCT010000218.1 GCA_021828925.1 Planctomycetota bacterium | reverse complement strand
GCATTGGCGGTGGACGAATTTGGGATGCCGGCGGCTGCGCAAACTCGACAGTTTTGACACCGTCTACCTCCCGCACTGCCTGGCGCACGGACATTTGATCCACTGGCGGTACACCGCCAATCAAAACCATGCTTCCATGCACCTGCACGGACGTGGATCGCAAGTGGAATTTCATGTGCAGCATGGCGGAAACGTATCCGGAAATATACGCATCATGGGCCGGAACCGACGTGGGGACAGCCGCCGTAACATGGCTGCACGCGCACATAAGCGCCGCAACTGCCAGGGTATACATAGTACGCATGAATTCTCCTGAAGCTCTGTGCCTTGCGTCCCTTGCTTGAATCTAACGTTACGGGCCGCTGAATCTTGCAAATATCACGTTGCGGTGGTTTCCATCGGCAGGACCCGCAAGGGGGCGGGCTGAATCGGGCGGGCAGGCTGCGGTTCCGGGGGCGGCGCTGCGGGTTTGCCGGCCGTAATATCCAGCATTCGCTGCAAACTCACGCGCGACCAATAAGTATCAAAAGAATCAACTTGAATTTGATTCAATATTTTTCCTGCCGCGAGGTTATCAAGAATATAAAGCAGGTGGGGCGGATCAATACGGTACATGGTGGTGCACAGGCATTGGCAGTCGGAAAGCACCACGATAGTCTGTTCCGGATGGGCCTTGGCCAGGCGTTGTACCATGTGCACTTCTGTTCCCACCGCCCATTTACTTCCCGCCGGCGCAGCGGCAATCTGCTTGCCGATAAAATCAGTGGAACCCACCAGATCCGCCTTCTGCACCACTTCCCACCGGCACTCCGGATGCACCACCACTTTCACGCCGGGAAGCCGCTGACGAATATCATCGATATGTTCCGGCCGAAATAGCTGATGCACGCTGCAATGGCCTTTCCACAGAATAAATGTCGCATCTCGAATCTGCCCGTCAGTTAACCCGCCGTTGGGCTGCCGATAATCCCACACCACCATGGATTTCAACGGATATCCCATTTTATAAGCTGTGTTTCTGCCCAGGTGCTGATCAGGAAAGAAAATAATTTTAGTGTGGGGAACATCCCCCGGCTTTTGCCCGGCTAAGGCCCAGGCCAGAATCTTATCGCAATTGCTGCTGGTGCAAACGGCCCCGTCATGTTCACCGACAAAACTCTTCACGGCGGCGGTGGAGTTTATATAGGTAATGGGTACAAGTTTGAAATCCTTGTCCGCTTCGCACGCAGCGCTGATGGCAGACCATGCATCTTGAACATCATCCAGTTGGGCCATATCCGCCATGGAGCATCCGGCGCCCATATCCGGCAAGATCACTTTCTGGTGGGGTGCGGTTAACACATCCGCCGATTCCGCCATAAAATGTACGCCGCAGAAAATCACGAATTCCGCATCCGTAAGTTTGGCCGCCTCACGTGATAATTGGAAGGAATCTCCCAGAAAATCCGCAAAGCGCACCACGTCATCCTGTTGATAATGGTGCCCCAGAATCACCAGGCGGCGGCCCATTTCCGCTTTCCGCTGTGCGATTCTTGCCAGTAACTGTTCATGCGGAATTTGCATGTATTCTTTTGGGATCGGCTGTTGCCAGTGCATAACACCACCTCTTCTTAGCACGCTATTATAGGCGCTCGAGAGCTTCTTGTGGCGTTTTTATGCTCCGGATTGGCACGGTCTCATATCCGTATGGAAATCCGCCAGGACTTCCTGCGTTCGGGCTTCCGCTTCCAGTTCAAACGGAGAATGGGCATATCCGAAGTCCAGGCAGGATTGTACGTACTCACGAACAAATATTCGTATTTCTCCCAGCCGTTCATATTGGCATACGTGTGCCAGTTGGTGAATCAGTCGGCGTTTGACATCAGGAAGATTGTTTTTGATAAATATTCCGTGACCGAATGTTATGCCCTCGGTCTTATCGGTCAGTATGCCGATCTCTTTGGCCAGAAGTGTCAGTTCGGCGTTCGGATGCGGCAATTCATCGACATACATGACGCGCACTTTTTCCGGACGCTTCACACCTACGCGCAACGCATCCCGCCATTGCAGGGAATCCAGAGCCAAGCCATTTTCCATGGCAGCACGTTCCATCGTTTCGGCCCATGCGGTCATGGCCGGTGTAATCGTGGGAACAATTCTTTTTAATACCTCTACGTTAATCATTTTCGACTCTCCTCTATACAACGCACGACTTGAGTTCTTCGGTTCACGTAGATGTGAGCGTAAGACCTTCATCGGCTCTGCGTCATGATTCCATGAACGAATTCCAGAGGGTTTCCAGTAAGTGCTGTCCGATAAGCCGCAGTTCTGATAAAACACGCGTTTACGCCCAGAGATTGCCTGGCTTGGAAGAGAGAGTCCTCCCTTGCAAGATCGCAGCCCCCGCAGTGAGTCCGATGGGCCAGCGGATACGCTGCCTTATTGCCCGCCATGCCGGCATTGGGCGTGGCAATATTTCCAGGCCACACGCCGTGCGGGGAAACTTCACATAGCCGCCGGCTTTGCCGGTGGTGGAACGCACCATAAAAGCATCCCGACGCGCCGGGACCAAACGGTGTGATTTGCCCCTGATTTAGCGTTATTTCGGCCCTGCCCGAAAAAATTGCCGCACCGGCATTCACGGCTGTCATTTCCATATTCCGGACGATATGATATTGTATATGATGTGATACTGGTGCTGGACACAGACGTGGTAGTAGCCGTAATGCGCAGCCCACGAGGGGCCTCAGCAGCCATTCTGCGAGCAGCGCGGAATGGCCAGGTAACCTTTTATGAGACGCACATCTACATATCCTCTGCGGCTGCCACGTTCACTTAAACAGGCGGTTGTACGTCTGAGTAAAAGAGGACGGCGCGAGCATCAATCAGTTTGTGGTGACGGCGGTCGCCGAAAAAGTATCCGCCTTTGAAACAGCCCGCTTTTTTGCCGACCACAAAGCAAGAGCGGATTTCAAAGCGTTCGACAGGATTATGAATCGTCGCAGCGGTGCTACGCCTCGTAAGGGAGACGAATTGCCCAAGCACCTCAGGCCTTGAAAAGATCAACCCCCGCCCGCGATCGCAGGCGTTGCCGTTCCGGAACTGCTCTGTACCAGCCACATTTCCATCCGTCTAGGTATTGCGGCAACGCGCCTTGCCGCCGCCTCAAAAAACAATCCTCGTGTCGTTGGGACTGACGCGGCAGCGTCATACCGGGTTCCGATGATTGTATGCAAACTCGTGCTACAATACGGCTGTTGTATATCCTCAATGGAGAACAAGGCATGGCTCAAACGGTCGGGAAAGACAAGATCGGAATCATTCTGGTGGATCACGGCAGTCGCTTGGCGTCCGCGAATGATATGCTCAATGATGTTGTCGAACTCTTCCGGCGTGTCAGCGGTTATCCGATCGTAGCTGCTGCGCACATGGAATTGGCCGCCCCAAGTATTGCCGATGCTTTTTCGGCATGTGTCACCCAGGGCGCCACGCGGGTGGTGGTGCACCCATACTTTTTGTCGCCGGGCCGACACAGCACCACAGATATTCCGCGCATGGTGGCCAAAGCGGCAAAACGTCACCCGGATGTCAACTTCCACGTTACGCAGCCGTTGGGGCTTGATGAGAAAATCGCACAGGTGATCGTAAAACGCATTACCCATTGCAACGAGCATCATGACGGTTGCGAATACTGCCAGACCCGCGGCCGGCATCAACAGGAACTCTGCCAATCCAATGGCTATACCTGTAATGCGTGCAAACCAACCCGTTGCCCCAACGCGCCGGCACCTGCCGGTCACGCCGGTTGAAGTCCGGCAATTGGGTTTACTGAATCGGCTAGCGGCTTAGCTCAATTGGTTTGACTTTTTCGCCGGCTTGGATAATAGTGTAGAGATGAAAAGTGTTTCTCCATCCTGTATTGCGAATTCAACCGGTGACGGATATCGGTTCTGGTTCTACTACTTTACCGGCGATATGCGGCGGGCACAGTGATCTTTTGCCATCGTGTGGATGTGATCATGAAGCCCGCAAAAAGCGGGCTTTTTTATTGCTGTAACAGGTTTTCTAACAAAGGAGTTTCAGATGAACCGGCCAATACTTACCAGCATTGAACGAACATTGGCCCAATCGCACGAAGCGATAGAATTGTCAGTTCAAATTCGTGCCGAGCTTGCCCGTTTGCTGGAGCGTCGCTGGCGGCGCAGCATTGATTCATAGCGTGCCCCGGTGTGAAGATACCGTGTCGGCGAAGGAAAAACAGTTGAAAATATTGCGCGGCGGAAAACCGAGCCGCAGACGGAGTAAAAAATGATTGTGGTAATGCAACAGGGGGCTGATAAATCCCGCGTGGATCATGTCGTGGCGCTGATACGGGAAATGGGCCTGCGCGAACATGTTATTGTGGGCACAGAACGGACGGTCGTGGCGTGTATCGGCGATGAGCGGAAAATGGATATTGAACGCGTGGAAAATGTTCCCGGCGTGGAAAAGGTAATGCCCGTTCTGGCCCCGTATAAATTGGCATCACGAGAAGTAAAAAAGGAACGCTCGGTCGTGGCCATGGGGGGAACGCTGGGAGCCGCCGCCGGCGGAAAAAAAATCGCGATGATTGCCGGCCCGTGTTCCGTGGAAGATCGTGTGAAACTCTTGGAAGTGGCCCACGCGGTGAAGGAGGCGGGGGCCACCGCGTTACGCGGCGGAGCGTTCAAGCCGCGCACCAGCCCCTATGCCTTTCAGGGTATGGGTGAAAAAGGGCTGGAAATTCTGGCCGAGGCACGCGAACAAACCCGCCTGGCCGTGGTTACCGAAGTTATGTCCATTGAACAAGTACCGCTGGTGGCCCAATATGCGGACGTATTTCAGGTCGGCGCGCGGAATATGCAGAACTATAATTTGCTGTGGGCGGTGGGGGAGCAGAAAAAGACGGTTCTGCTCAAACGCGGTTTAAGCGCCACTCTGGAAGAATTTATGCTCGCGGCGGAATATGTCATGTCGCGCGGTAACAGCAATGTGATTCTCTGTGAGCGCGGTATTCGCACGTTTGAATCTTACTGCCGCAATACATTGCCGCTGGCGATTGTGCCGGAAGTCCACCGCATCAGCCATTTGCCTATTATTGTCGATCCCTCCCAAGGCACCGGCCATGCGCATCTTGTGCCGGACATGTGCCGCGCTGCGGTCGCATGTGGAGCCGATGGATTAATCATTGAATGTCACAGCGATCCCGAACACGCCCTGACCGACGGTGCCCAATCCATAACACCTCAAGGCTTAAAATCGTTGATGGTGTCGCTGAAAAGAATCGCGGCAGCCGTGGATCGGGAAATCTGATGAATGTTATTTCGGCCATGGCACTACATCACTTGAGTCTCTAGGCGGCACGTGTTGCCATTGCCGCCGTCTTGCTCAATACGTCGCATTGAGAGCTTGCTCGCTGCTGTAAGCTCTGCCATTGCAGAGAAGTCAGTTTCATCTGATTGTGTAACAGCTTGGTACCTGGATCCACGGATCGAGGAAATTTCGGCTAGCGTGATCGCGGCCCAAGGCTGCAATTCTAAAAATGCCTCACGCGTTGCCAGCAGGCATAATACCGTGCGGCACACGGCCCCTGAATCCGGCGAACCCAAGTGCCGGGGCGATAAAAAATCCAGCGATCCGGCAATAGCGGCGTTCATTCTGCCCTGGGCGATCCAGTTGGCAGCTCGAATAATTGCCAACATGCTGGGCGTGCGATGATCGGCAAATGTAATCAGTGGTCCCCGTATGCCAAACGCTATGGTTAATTCTGCCGACACGGTGCTGGGCAGCGTACGGCGAAATGCGGCGGGACTGGCAAATTTTCCGCCATCAGCAACTCGGGAAGCCTGAAATATCCGATCATCTTCCAGCGAGCCGTAGCGTGTTCCGATAAACAATCCCATTGTTTCTCTCCCCGCAACTGCAGCTCCCTGCAACAGCCACGCGGTCAGCTCGCGGGCTTGTGCCGCAACAGGATTTATTTCACGGTCGGACCAATGGGCGTGTTCCATACCGCGCGATAGTGCAACATCGGCGGTAATGTTCCCCGCACAGCACGCCGGCTTGGCTCCATCTTGCGCCGCCAGGGCATATATATATACATGGTCAGTCATGGCTTATTCTTTCACTGCGTTTTCAAATTCCCAATTGAGCTA
>JAJZCT010000217.1 GCA_021828925.1 Planctomycetota bacterium | reverse complement strand
ACTCCTTCATACGCGGAACTAAATCAAAACTTTATTTCGTAAGCTTTCACGATCTATCGGATCAACTTCGGTTCCAGCGTCATGACCACGGCATCCCGTTGCGGCATAAACAAAACCATACGCGGTGCGGCATCAGGACGCACAACAGTCCCTTTCTCCAGCGCAAGCGCGTAGTTTACACCTTGGTTATTGTAGTACAGTTTATTGATGGTGTTTCGGCCAATACCCGTTCCGCGGGCGGTGCTCCAGGTCATTTCCATCGCCCATTTCAGGGTGCTGCCCGAAGTACGCCGCAAATAAAACGCCAACTGACCTTCACGGCATACGATGTTCATTGTGCCCCCTTGCTTGATCTTAAACCGAATATGCAAATCGCGGCCAAGTAACGCGGTAACAGCCGGATTTCCATCCATCGCCAGCGGTACGCGAACGCCTTTCGCGTCCATCGCCACGAGTCGGATCCCGGCCCGTGGACCACGGCCCTGGTTCGAACTCCAAAGGAAGCCATCAATAACGGGGAGCGTGTAGACCGCCATATCGCTCGTCTCGGCCACTTTCCGATGGTAGGGCGAACGCACATTTTCGTTAAACAGGTGGATGTCACGCACCTTAAATTTGGCACCATGCCAGTAAAAATTCGCGCGAAAAAAACGCGAGTCATACCACACCGTCCTGCGGCCCTGATGTTGCCAATCATGCAACGCCACCACGGAAGTCGCCGGCGTGACGGTAAAGGACTTGCCGTACCAACGACCGCTTTGCTCAAGTGTTTCAACCCGTATGGTACCAGAGCGTGCCATACGCGCAATGAGAGGAAACTGCAGTTCAATTCCTTGTTTCATGGCGGACCATCCGAAAGAGTTTTCCTGCCCCGCTTGCGCATAGGCAAACGCCAGGCATGGCTCGCGGGTAACAACATTAAAGAACCAGTCAACCCACTTTGCGGATCGACCGCCGGGGGAACAGGGTTCCAGTGTTATGACCTCTTGGCCATCACCGCCGATATTCTCCTGATACTGGTAAATTGGATCGCTGCCGAGCATTCGAAAAATAGGGACATCGATCTGGGCGGGGCGACGCTGTGCCGGCATATACGCATTGAGCCGGCTGGGATAATAAGCTTGGCTCCAATAGCCGCCCCAGAGCGTATAGCCATCGGTTGCCGCCTGATCTTTGCAATTGCAAGATGCGAGGATGCCATAATTTTCCGCGAGATGGGCGAGGGTAATTTCATCAATGTACCAAGCCCCGACTGTGGCCGGAAATCTGCCGAACACACGTTTGAACTCTGTCATGTACGCATCGGCGATCCTTATACGCTCCTCCGGTGTGTAGCCGATCGTGAAGTCAACATTAACGTGCCAGTCCCACGCCCATTTTGCGGGGCCACGCCACGGCAGCCCGGCTTTCTCCACCAGCGCACGGGGTACCTCCAGCCAACCCCCGACTTCTGTCTGCACAGTTGCGTGTGTCTTGAAAAGTCGCTGATAGCGTGGATTTATCAAGGCGTCATATTGCAGCGCGAACGTGCAGGGTAAATCAAAGTGCCGCAGCAGCTTGAGCTGATGCTCGGTAGTGCCAAATAGAATGTTTTCCGAATTTGGAGTGCGGGGGTCGGAATTACGCACAAAGTTGTAAATATTGACGATGCGTGGCGCTCTGCGGACAGCCGCGCCGTCATCCTGCGACGGTCCCACCGCGTTCCGTATCCCCAGTAAAACTCCGGGGCCGGCCAGTTGGGCAAGAAAATTGCGACGGTTTAATCTGGCAAAGTTTGTGTCGGCCAATCTGACATTCCCTACGAAGTACCTTCAATTGTTACGCACAAAAAGTTCACACCCCATCAGTTATCACCCAACCGATAAGGCGCGGATGGCGTGGATCAGCCCTCTATTTCCCCTTCCGAAATTGCTCATTGGCGGCCTCAATGGCCTTGAGCATAAAGCTTCGGTCGTTGGTGGGCGTGATGGAATTGTCGTTCAAACCCGACGATTGCGATCTCTCATCAAACGACCACACGGACGCCAGTGGCACCTTCGCCTTAAGAATCGACCCCAGTATTGCGGTGAAAAGCCGGCGGCTCTGCGCCGGTGGTCCAGACGCTCCGAACTCACCCACGTAGAATGGCTTGTGCCACCGTGCCGCTAATTTCGCCCCGCGTGCGATATTTGGCGGCGCAAGTCGGCCGTATTCATGCACACAGATTATGTCGAATGGGGCATTGTCCATTTTCAGCATATAAGCCCACTGGGACGGGCTGTCTTTTTTCCATGTATGATCCATCATGTTGTGCCAGGATGCGGAACGCGGCCGACTGTTGCCCGCTTCAATAATATGGTAGGGATCATACTTTCGCACCAGATGGACAAATCGCCCATACAGTTCCCACATCTGGGCATGGGTGTAATCCCATGAAGGCTTATAGCCGGGGAATTGCGTCTTGGCGTTGGGTAAATCCATCGCCAGATTGAACTCATTGCCGAATTCCCAGCCCCAGATCGCCGGATTGTGCTCGTAGTGTTTGATCATCTGTATGGTATATTGCGTCCAGATGCGGTAGGTGCGGCTTTTGGGATTATTCCACACCGCCAATCCATGCTCGCGGGCAAGTGCGTTGGGCCACCATGTAAAAAACAGACTCGGAATTAATCCGACGTGATAGTGGTTCGCAATCGCGCAAAGCTTGTCCATAGCGCCGAAGTACCGGCTTGGATTCTTTTGATACATCTTTTGCACGTATGCCCGGCACCGCGCCGGGGTTCCCCATACGGCGAGAGCAGGGAATCTAATAAATGGTATGTGATATGTCTCTAATTCCTTGAAGTCGCGTGGAACCGAGGAATCATTGGGGTTCACCAGCAACCGCCGGAGAGCACCGACAAAATTGGCCCCGATTCCGTGATAAGGGCGGCCACCCTTTTCCAATATGCCCGCCGGATCGACGGTCAAGCCATGCCACCGCGTGTTGCGTGCTGTTGCGTGCAGACGCGATTGGGTAGCGCCGTCCGTATTTGGCGCAATTAGAAACCCACAAAAACTTATGCCGACCACCGCCAACCAAACGTACTTCTTCATTTGAACCATATCCTTAAAACTGACAATTTACTTACCTGAAATTTCCAATTACCTTAAATTCGATCCACGCGATATTCCTCACTGATTCTTCTGCGCAAATCTCCGATCCGTCAGGACCGCCAGTAAAGTTAGATATCCATCCACCAGAAACCCTTCATAGCCATAGCATTGGCCCGTCCATGTTTTCCAATCCTTGGTCATGCCGTCGGGACCCATCCCTTGAAAAGAGCCGGCCGCGAAACTCTTCAACATTGGATACAGAATTTTTCTCGCATCGGCCGCCATACCGGTCTGAAACAGCGCCTGAATGGTGAAATAGCAATAGCAAGCCGTGGCACCGCCGTTTTCATATATCTGAAATCCCTTCTTGCCGCCATCTCCCCATCGCCGTGAGCATAAGTAGTAATCATCATCCGCTACGGCAATGAGATTACCCGGCAATCCCAGAGAAAAGGATGAATACCCAGCGGCCTTCATTTTCACCAGCAGTTGCCGCATTATGGCCGAGGCATGCGGTTGATCCAGTACGCCCGACCATACGGCCACTGAATTGACAAAGGTGAATTGGTAATCGTGCAGCTGGCCGTCGGTGCTCTTCCACCCCGCCAGTAATCCGGTTTTGGGATTAAAAAAGATGTGATAATACGCAGAGCTTACGCGCTTGGCCCGGTTAGTAAAAAACGCCGCTTCCGCATGACGGCCAAGGTGCTCCGCCACTTCCGCCATCATGACACAGGCGCGATAGGCTAAGGCATTGGAATATGCATCTTCATGGCCAAAGCCAATTGCATCCCACCAGTTGCTGGGCCGGTAAGGATGCCCGATGGGTTGATCTTTGGAATAACACCCGTGGTTGCCGCTAAGCGGGTATTCAATTAATCCATTCGCGTTGCGGTCCGATTCGAGCATCCTGCAGTTCCACGCGTTGAGCGTGGGAAAATGATCCGCCGCCCATTTCCAATCGTTGGACGATTGTATATAGATGCAAGCGGCAAGCAGCAGCGACGGCATGGAATCCAGCGCGTCGTAGGGGCACCGCCACACAACGGTATTCGCTCCATTATAATTGTTGGAATCATAGCCGACCATCCCGTAGGCCACCATGCCATCGCAGTAACGATCCAGTGTGTCGCGCAGAATATCCAGACACGTCAACCCCGGTGCCAGCGGCGGACAGCGGGCGGCGACCATGGCATACTCATAGACGGTAAAAGCACAGGTATCACTGGACGCATTGTTCGCCAAGGCACGCAGCCGTGGGTTGATCTGAAATATATTCAAAAAGTTCCGGCGGTAACCATCATAGCGCGGATCATGATCTATGCCTGGCAGGGGCGGATAGATGGCGGTGATTTCCAGCGTATATTCAATCGTCGGATGTTGCGCCGTGGCGGCTGGAAAAGTGATCTGCACGAACGGCGTTTTCACAAAACGCAGGGCATCATAGCCCATGCTGACGGATTCCACATTGCACGTTATGCGCGCCGTGCCCAGATCCGGTAGATGCAGAATGCACGGCAGCCGCATCTGACGCGGAGCCTTGGCCAGGCGCCCCAGCAACGTGGCATGATTGATAAGTTGCTGAAATGTAATCACCAAGGGCTTGAGCGCAACGCCCGCCTGCGCTCTAGTGCGAATCACAATACGGCGGGGTGAAAATTCGAACGTCCACCCGGCATTTGCAGGTAGCCCGTTACGTTGCCTGACATAAGTAATGGCTTGGTCCCTGTACGTGGCCTGCCAAGCCTCACCCTCCGCCTGTGGCGGCAAAATGGGATTAACGGACAATCTGCCTTTACCGAGCGAATCAAAACAAAGCGCGGTTATCTGCGGTGCGGTACGCGACAGTACCAGGCGATAATAAGGCGTTCTGAATTCATGGCCACCCGGTATCGCGGCGGACGGTCGCAACGGCTCCGCTTCCGACCGTCTTCTACCCAGCATGGTGCCGACCACCGTCGGTGTTATGAGGTTGATGAAATCACGTCGCTTTAGCAATGCACACCCATTCCATTCTTTTTGAGCCGTTGCTCTGTATACTATCCTTGCATGGCCGGGCATACATCGCGCACAGTGCGCACCCGCAGATGCCGCTGAAATTCCCGCACCGATAAATCTTTTTCGGGGGATACCATCCATTCGGTGGTGCTGCCCGGCATAAGATGCACAAAATTATCCGAGTATTTGGCGCTGGTATCATGCAAATCCAGCCAGGTCCACAACGCGGGCTTGCGCGTGTGAACGCGTACGGTGAATCCCTCCCGGCTCTTTCGTACCGTCCACGTCAGGCCCGGACCGGGCAGATGGAGGTCTTTGGGTTTCACCAGTGCTGTCATCAAATCGGAAACATTTTTGCCATCCACCCGGAGATCCGCCCAGAGCAGCAGTTTATTCATACCGTATCGGGCCGCAGCGGCAGCAAAATAAAGGCCGTAAACTTTACGGCTAGTACGGGCCGGTGCAGCAATGTTGAATTCCCCGCTGTTGACTGTAACTCCCCGCAGGGTGGTTATGTGCCACGACACTTGGCCATGGATTTCCCGCATCTGATCGTTGACGACAAATAAATCGCATTGGCCGGCTTTAGCCTCAATCCGGGGGCTGATCAGCACGGGTGCAAAAAAGCGACGGGAAGCATACATCAGCGCCTTCCAGCGGTGGCAATAATCCACCATGGACCAAGTTGGGCCGGGCCAGCAGTCATTCAATTGCCAGATAAGGGAGGCCATGCTCCGCAGCATATTTCTTCGCCAGTGTTCCACGCCGGTTTGAATTCCCATGGCCTGCATAATCTGGGAAAGCCAAATGGTGGAATCGACATCCTCCGGAGGCTTACCAAAGTAAGCGTTAAGGTAGTGCATGATATAATCAATGCCACGGCCACTTTCGCCCAATTCATGGTAGCGCATAACCGGAGAATCAATGCTGGTGCGATCCGTACGATCGGTATATGTACGCACGGTTTTTGGCGCGGGGAATGATTGAACGCCGAATTCTGTGACAAATCCCTCAACGGTGTCATATTCGCTGAACAGTGCCAAGTCGCCCCAGACCTTCCAGGTGTGAACATCACCGCTGCCCGCGGCTCCACTGCC
>JAJZCT010000216.1 GCA_021828925.1 Planctomycetota bacterium | reverse complement strand
TGGAAGCTGGCGTTGCAGACTGCGCGCGGGCCGTAAACTCAATAATAGCATCCAAGTAATTGCAAATACGTCACTTATGAACTCCACACCGACCATTGGCCCGTTGGTCTTGAATAATCCGGGCTAGCGTCGGTAGCCGTGTTGGCAACGGCGATGGCTTGGCCACCGTTGGTGTTTGTGCTGGTACCAGAAGATCCATTAACCGTTACGGTATTGGCAATGACCAAACCGGATTGAGAACCAGCACCTATGATTCCAGCGGCCGCCAGTATCAAGAACATGGGACTGGTTCTACCACGCCGGGCTGAATAAAATTTTGGTGAGCAAGTACGCATGTTGATCCCACTTTAGTTACAGCGACATCAGCGTAATCGAATCCAGCGCCGGAAGCGCCTGCCAAACGCGAAAAACGTTATGTCCCCAAAGTTATTTTAGACAAACACGGAACAAATGTCAAAACAAAATTTGACGATTTGATGAAACGGGTATCATAAGAGGGTATAATAAACGCAGTTGCGGTA
Organism: Planctomycetota bacterium; assembly: GCA_021828925.1. Next base: position 5,655 of record JAJZCT010000216.1, on the reverse strand, counting down.
CGGTGGGGCACAAGCGTGCCGGCCTATCGGCAGCCACCTGTGGATTTTTAAATGGGGACGTTCAGATGCGTAATTTTCAAAGTCGATCAATGGACGCATGGACGGATGCGGACTGGACTTTTCTTTCCTTGGGTTCATTCGTGTCATATCAATATCTGTTACATTATGTGGCCACGCCCAAGGTCGCCTGCACCGCACTGAAATGGTGGTTTGCGGAACTCAGTGCGCCGGAATTTAACACCTACGACTCTTTGCGAAGTTACGAAACCGATCCAAGCCTCACCATCCATGACACGTTTCATCTGGGATCTCCAAAAACCACCGGCCTTAAACCCGCGGACTTAAGAAAGATAGTTGTATCCGATGACTTCTTCCGCTTCGCGCTGGTGCGTAATCCGTTCACGAGATTGTTCTCCGCGTGGCAATCCAAAATACTGCTGCGTGAACCGATACAGGCTGATGTCTTTATCGGCACTGATTTTTATAATCAGGAAGTTCGATCGGTTGAGGATATTGCGCGAAACGTCGAGAGTTTTCTGGAATATCTGCATGCGAACCAATGGCCTGATATTACTGACCCGCATTGGGCGCCGCAGAGCGAAGTGCTCCGCATCGACAAATTGAGTTACTCGCAAATTGCCAAACTGGAAGAGCCGGAAAGCCTCTGGGAAAATCTCGCTGATCGCATCGGATCGAATGCCTTTAGCAATCCGGCGCAGCACAAGTGCAATGAGAGCCTGCTTCCTTATGCGGCGCAATTTTTTACCGAACGCAGCATTCAACTTGTTCGAAAACTGTACGCCGCCGATTTTATGGCCTTCGATTATTCTCTCTTGCCACCTTCGGGAAAACCGGGCATTGAGCGCGCCGGCATTGATACCGCACTCCAAGCCGCTGCCATGATCCGTGGACGAAATCGACGGTTTATGGAGGTGCGGCGGGCGTTGGATGTTTCGGACACACAAGCGACCCATTTTCGACTGGAGGTTGCCCAGCGCGATCAGACCGCGGCAGTGCTTGCCGGGCGCTTGGCTGAACGTGAACATAATTTTTCCATTTTACAAAATCAGCTATCTGAAAGCACCGGACAACTGGCACAATATAATGAGGCCGTCAGCGGACTCAACGCGGCGGTAGCGGACGGGAAGCATCGAATCGCTGAAATCACCGACCTTCTGGCCCGCACGAAACAAAGTGCGGCAACGCTCAACAATGATTTAACCGAACGCAATAATCGCATTTCCACGTTGCAAAAGCAGGTGTCAGAAATTACCGCACAGTTGTCACACCGCGATGAAACTATCGCCGGACTCCATGCGGCGTTAACCGATGGTCAACTGCAGATCGCGGCGATGATTCGCGTGCGCGAAGCGCGAAGCTTGCGCGGGCGGCTCAAGACGCTGCGGCAAAAGACTCGACCCCTACGTTATTTTTTAATGGGAAAAGCTCTGCCGTCCACCCACACACAACACCGTGATGAGGGCAATGAACTTCATCCGCAGAAAAGAAAAACTCGATCCGAGTTACTGAAGTTATTGCGGAAAAAAAGCCGCCCTGTGCGATATTGGATCATGAGAAAGCCGCTTCCGCGCACCGAACTGCCGCGATCCCCCTCGCTTGCCGCTGTTCCCCAAATACATGCCCCAACCCCGGAAACATTGACTGCCCCGCCACCCATGATATCGCGAGACACCAAGGACTATGTTAAGGAAACACAATGGATGGCCATTGATACGCGCATCAAAGCCATCGCATTTTATTTGCCCCAGTTTCATCCCATTCACGAAAACGATGTCTGGTGGGGAAAAGGATTTACCGAATGGACCAACGTCTCTAAAGCCCAGCCGCAGTTTGCGGGGCATTATCAACCGCACTTGCCTGCGGAATTGGGGTTTTATGATCTGCGGGTTCTGGATGTTCAGAAGCGGCAAATTGAACTGGCGCGGCAATATGGTATCCAGGGGTTCTGTTACTACTATTATTGGTTTAATGGACGAAAGCTGCTGGAGCATCCACTGGAGCAAATGCTCGCCCGCCCGGAGTTGGATTTTCCATTCTGTATCTGCTGGGCCAACGAATCATGGTCACGCTGCTGGGATGGCCTGGAAAGCGACGTTCTGATCCAACAGCGGCATAGCGCCGAAGACGATCTTGCGTTTATTCAGGAGGTTACTTCGCTTTTTACGGATTCACGTTACATCCGCGTCGGTGATCGGCCATTGCTGGTTATTTATCGACCATCGTTGCTGCCTGATCCGGCGGCAACCGCCCGGCGGTGGCGGCAATATTGCCGGGACTGCGGCGTGGGCGAAATAGTTATAGCCTATACACAATCCTTTGACCGCATTGATCCCGCGGCCATCGGGTTTGATTATGCCATTGAATTTTCCCCCAACAATATTGACACGCGGATTATCACTTCCGACATTCAGCCCCTGAATTCAAACTATGCCGGAACCGTTTACGACTACCCCAATCTGGTGGAAAAATGCCGGGAACTGCCCCAGCCAAACTATGCTCTGTTCCGCAGCGTGTGCCCAGGCTGGGATAATGAGGCCCGCAAACCCGGCCATGGCGTAACCTATGCCGGCGCAACACCTGCCCTCTACCGCCAATGGTTAAAAAATGCATGCCAATATACGTCTCAAAACCATCCTGTTGGCGAACAATTTGTTTTTATCAACGCATGGAATGAATGGGCGGAAGGCGCGCATCTTGAACCGGATCGGCGCTATGGTTATGCCTGGCTGCAGGCGACGGCCGAGGCTTTGCAACAATTCCCAGCGGGGCAACTGCCGCGCAAACTCGTGGTGGTAACGCACGACTGCCACCCGCACGGAGCGCAGCTTAACATTCTTAATGTATGCCGCCATCTTACGGAGCAACATGGTTGCACACTTGTGATCATCATGCTGGGTGAAGGTGATCTGGAAGGCCAGTTCGCCCAATGCGGAGAAATTCATCGCTGGTGGCAGCTATCCAGCCAGCAGCGTAAGACGCTGTTGTCAGAACTCAAATCGCAATCCTACTTCGGGGCCATCTGTAACACGGTCGTGTCCGCGGAAATCGCCCGTGACTTAAAGCGGCACGGATTTAAAGTACTCTGGCTGGTGCATGAAATGGCCGGAGTGATTCGGCAGTTTGGACAGGCTGAGAATTTAGGCATAACGGCCAAGGCTGTGGATCGCGTGGTTTTTGCCTCCACCATTGTGCGCGACTCTTTCCTGTCGCTGTCGGAAATTCCGCCGGATAAAGTGCTCATCAGGGCGCAGGGAATGTATATGCCCAATGAGTATCTGAAGGACCGCCATGCGGTTCGCCAACACGTGCGGAAAGAACTGGGCATTCCGGCGGATGCCCCTCTGGTGCTGGCCGCTGGTTTTGGAGACCGGCGCAAGGGACCGGACTTATTCGTCCAGGCCGGTAATGCCGCTCTGGCAGGAAATTCCGATATTCATTTTGTATGGGTGGGCGACCTGCATCAGGATTTTGGGATCATCGTGAAACGACTGCTCCGCGCGGCGCCATCTCCGGAGCATTTTCATTTTGTTCCGCGCACGCGTGACGTCAGCCGGTATTTTGCCGCTGCCGATCTCTACTTGCTGACATCGCGTGAAGATCCTTTTCCCAGTGTGGTCCTGGAAGCATTTCATGCGGGCCTGCCGGTGATTGGATTTTCTTCCGCGGGCGGATTTAGTCAAATTGTCACACCTCGTCTGGGGCGTTTGGTTCCCTTTGAGGATACCCGCGCCATGGGGCGCGCGGTTGTTGACTCCCTGGCTGATACCGCAGGGCGACAATATGCGGCTGAAGCGGGGCCGCTTTTGATTAAAGAGCATTATGACCACAAGGCTTACGCGCGCGACCTGGCAAAAGAACTGGGCTGCACATTTCCAGCCGTCAGCGTGGTGGTGCCCAACTACAACTACGCACATTACCTGCCGCAACGACTGGAGAGCATTCTCCAACAGACCTATCGGCCGGCGGAAATTATCTTTCTCGATGATGGCTCGGAAGATAACAGCGTGGAAGTGGCGCGCGCAATTCTTTCCTGCGGCGATGTCCCTTTCCGTATTATTGAAAATCGTCAGAATCAGGGTGTCTTTGCGCAATGGTTGCGCGGAATTGATGAAAGCGCATCGGAACTTATCTGGATAGCGGAAGCGGACGATCTGTGCACGCCGACACTGCTGGCCCGGCTGGTGGACGGATTCCGCCATCCCGACGTCGTGTTGAGTTACGCACAATCAAAGATGATCGATGACCAGGGTGCAATATTGGGCAATGATTATCTCCAATACACCCGAGACATTGATGCGGATAAATGGCAAAGCGCCTATTTGCGCCCCGGTCATCTGGAAATCATGGATTCCCTGATTATCAAAAACACCATTCCTAACGCCAGTGCGGTGCTTTTCCGCAAACCCACCACTGCGGCCTTGCGTCCGGTGATGCAAGACCTCAAGCACGCCGGCGATTGGATGTTTTACCTGAATCTTCTGCAGGACGGTTGGATTTGTTTCGTGCCCGAGCCGCTGAATCATCACCGCCGTCACAGCCAAAGCGTGACGCTTAAAGCCAGGGCGATCAATCTGTTTCGGGAGGTTCTTAGAGTGCAAATGTTCTGGCTTCAGAAACTTCCCATCGACGCGCACACGCAATCCATGATCGAGATGGTGCGCCAGTCAACTTACCAGGCGTTATCCCTTCACGCCGGTGGTTACCCTGACTACCGCAAGCACCCCGATCTGGCCGATGTCCTTGAGCCGCCCTGCCGACATAATGGAGACAACGGAAGTGCCCATAAATCCAAAATTCCAGCCCTCGCGCTGATGCATACCGGGACCTGACGAACCAAGTCGTTTAGAGCTTAAGGTGGAAAAGCTGCGGGCCGCGTTTTCCGGAATTGCTGAAAGCTTCCGGAATACCGTGATTCCCGGCATTTACACCTGCTCCAGCTCCGCGGGCCGCGCACGCATGCCCAACTGAACCAGGTCATGCGGGGCAATCTCCCCGGTTATGCTGCGCATGGGAATGGGACTTTCCGGCGGTTGCGCCATGCGTTTGATGCGACCCAAGCGAAGGCGGACGGCCCATCCCGATGTTCGGCGAATGGTTTGAATCAACCCCAACATGCCCACAATTTGCATACCGGCGGGCTTCATCGACACTTTGGTTCGGCTCCGGATCAGCGCTACAATCAGCCAGACTGGATTGTAAAAGTACATATATCCGGCCAGCAGGTTGAGCTGCTTTCTCCATGGGTACCGGTGTTGCGACGCGATAACATGGTTGCCATCATACATGTAATTCAGCACGCTGCGGCCCGCTACGCTTTCAAAAACCATTCCTGATGTAAAGGTGCCATCATAAAGTTTTGTGCCCGGCGAGGGTGTTATCATCAAAACTTGAAGCGAAACCGCGCCCGCCTTCCGCAGTATCTTAATCTGATTCAGCAGTCCGTACGCGGAGTTGGGGGAATAAAGCGGTTGCGTATCGTGGTGCATCATCATTGGCATCGGGCAAATGCCCACCTCTCGCAGGCTGCGGAAAGCTTCGGTGGTCTTGTTGACGCTTTGCCCTTTTTTGACCAGCGTTGCGGTCATATCTTCCACGCCCAGCCAAAGTGCCCGGCAGCCGGCGTGCAGCGCCTGG
>JAJZCT010000215.1 GCA_021828925.1 Planctomycetota bacterium | reverse complement strand
TGAATCACGCGGCAAGATGGTAGGCATGGTGTTCTCCTGTCAGGCATTGGGTTTTCTGGCCGGCCCGATTGTGATTTTGACCATGCTGTCGGCGGGCGTCAGCCATGAACTGACCTGGCGCATTGCTCTGGGCTTGGGTGCATTGCCGGCGCTTGGCGTTATTATTCTGCGTCGCACCATGCCGGAATCGCCGCGCTGGCTCGCCCGGGCCAAGGGCCAGGCGGCTGCCGCTGCCAAGTCGCTTTCGACGTATTCCGAAGGTATCGCCCGTGCCGCCACCCGGGACACCGCCTCAGTGGTTCGCGAGCCTCTTGCCAAATATGCCATGACTCTTCTGGGCACCGCGGGTTGCTGGTTTGTTTTTGATTACGCCTACTATGGCAATACCATCGGCATGCCGACGATTATCAATTCAGTGGCTCCGCATGCTTCCATGATCACCTCCGCGGCATGGAATGTTTTAATCTTCGGAATCTTTGCGGTTCCGGGCTACGTGGTGGCCTTCATGTTCAGCGATAAGCTGGGCCGGAAATTTATTCAGATGCTCGGCTTTGCGCTCATGGGCCTGATGTTCCTGTTGCTTGGCGTCATTCCAGCATTAGCGCATAACGCCGCGGCGTTTATCACCGTATTCGGCTTAAGTTACTTCTTCGCCGAATTTGGACCTAATGTTACCACGTTTGTTCTTGCGGCCGAGCTGTATCCCGTCAATCTCCGCACCACCGGTCACGGAATTTCGGCCGGGATTGCTAAAATCGGTGCCTTTCTGGGCGTGTTGTTCCTTAATGGTATTCTCGTGAAGCTTGGCTTCAGCGGTGGCATGCTGCTCTCCGCGGGCATGTCACTGATTGGACTGGTGCTCACGGCGGTGTGCATCAAAGAACCGGCTGGCAAATCGCTGGAAGAAGCCGGACAGGAATCAGGTTGGGAACCGGCTCAGAAAGTTCTTACCCGCGAAGCCATGCCAACCCCGGTTGGCGCTTCGGCGTAAATTATTATTGAGAGCGAGGCAGGCATCCCGAGGGCCAGGCCGAATTCGAGCCTGGCCCTTTTTGCTGCGCGAAGGAGCGGTGAGTTTATGGGGACGCGCCACGGTGCCATCATGCCGCTGGTTTCCATCTCGGTGGCAACCGGGAGTGATTTGAAAACATCATCAACCGCGACGTTCTGACGGCTGCCGGGAAGGAATTGGGTGATTGTTACGTTCAGCGGAGAACTCCGGAGATGGTGGCACGCTGAAATGCCCGGTGAGTGAGAATGACGCGCCCCGTGCAGTGTGCCAAACACCCGCGTTTCATTGCTCAATCGAATTCCGCAAGACTTGAAATTGCCAAGGCAATCGTGGACAATGGAAAACTGGTGATTCATGCGCGGCAGCAATTTAAAACTTAGCTATTCCGTGGAGGGCCGTCGCTCTCCCCGCGAGATACATCTCGCCGCCTACAAGGATTGCCTCTCTGCGCTGGTTGAGGACATACAATCCGCGCGAGAGAATGGGCGTCTCTCCGAAACGGAAGTAAGGTTCCTTCTGAAACTTGCGATCCGGCGGCAGGTCCACGATAACCTCAGCAATCTCGTAAGCCGGACCATTTCCCCTTTGCTGACACACGGATCCCGGTCGCCTGGGGAAGCGCTCGGAGGCACTACCGCTACGGAGAACGACTATGCCGGATGACGGTGGAATAGAACCGGCAGCTCGATCCGGCGACAAAGAACCTTCCTTTTCACTGCTGCTGCAGCGGGTCATTGGGAAAGATTCCCTCGACATCACCGAGAAGCAGGTGGACGAAGTGCTGGCGCAGCAGCGGCAAATTCATGAGTTTGTCCATCAAGACAAACAACGGGAATCGTGGGACAAGCGTTTCTACTTTTTCGTCACGCTTGTTGCCTCACGGATTGTTATAATCCTTGTGCTTTTCTTTGCGAAGCAATTTCTGACGCAGGTTCTATCGCTGATTGTCGGTGGAATCGGCGGCTATGGACTGGGCCGATCCCAGCGGTAAGCGATACCTGGGCGATCTATTCTTCTCGTCTTACCGCAAGTCCAATTGGGTGCTGGGTCATGCCTGATCTTTTTACATCCTCCCGGGAACAACGCCTCAACGCGGCCCGCCCGCTGGCGGCAAGAATGCGGCCGGAAACGCTGGTGGAATTTGTCGGGCAGCAGCACATTCTCTCACCGGGCAAGCTTTTGCGCCGCATGATTGAAGCCGACCGGCTGGTGAGTCTGATTTTTTACGGTCCGCCCGGAACCGGGAAAACGTCGCTGGCGGAACTCATTGCCGGAGCCACGCGCCGGCACTTTGTACGCATCAATGCCGCCGCCGCCGGCGTTAAAGACGTGCGCGATGTACTGGCGCAGGCCAAAACACAATTGGAAAGCACGGGCGAGCGCACAATTCTTTTCCTCGATGAAATTCACCGCTTTAACCGAACGCAGCAGGACATACTTCTGCCGGATGTGGAAAACGGCATCATCACCCTCATCGGTGCCACCACGCAGAATCCTTTTTTCTCCGTTAACGCTCCGCTGGTATCGCGCAGCCAGATATTTCAATTTGAACCTCTGACTGCGGAAGATATCCGCAATCTGCTCCAGCGCGCTATAACGGATCCGGTGCGCGGGCTGGGAGCCTTCCAGCTCACGGTGGATGCCGCGGCGATGGATTATTGGCTGGAAATATGCGATGGCGACGCCCGACGGGCCTTGACCGCCCTGGAAATAGCCGTGCTTTCCCAACGCCCCGCTGCCGGCAATTCCGGGCCAAATATCCATATCACGCTGGAAATCGCCCGCGATTCCATTCAGGCCAAGGCCATGGTCTATGACGACGATGACCATTATGACTCGGCCAGCGCATTGATTAAATCCATGCGCGGAAGCGACCCGGATGCCACAGTTTACTGGCTTTCAAGAATGCTGGCGGCGGGAGATGATCCGCGATTTATCGCCCGGCGAATTGCGATTTGTGCTTCGGAAGACATCGGAAACGCCGATCCCACCGCCCTTTTACTGGCCGCCGCAGCCGTACAGGTAACCGAGTTTGTCGGCATGCCGGAGTGCCGGCTCACTCTGGCTCAGGCTGCAATTTATCTGGCCTGTGCTCCCAAAAGCAATCGTGTGACCCTGGCCATTGATCAGGCCATGGACGATGTAAAAAACAGCCGCACCATTCCCGTGCCGCAACCGCTGCGCGATGCGCATTATCCCGGTGCCCGGCAATTGGGTCATGAAGGATACCGCTATGCGCACCAATTTCCGGAGGGATATGTGCCACAGGTATACTTGGGCGTGGAAAAGCACTATTATCAGCCAACGGACCGGGGCCATGAAGCGGAGATAGGTCGATATCTTCAGCGGCTGGCGGAATTGGACAAGGCTTGGGCGAAGGCACAACAAGACGATAAAGGGTAACATCCCCAGGCGCGAACTGCAGGATGAGGAAATCAAGTCATGCAAAAAAATGATCTGCGGAAGGAAATGCGAAATGTTCTCTCGGCCATCACGCCGGAACAGCGCCACTTACGCTCTCTGGATGTCTGCCATCAGTTGCAGGACACACCCGAATTCCGCCGCGCGGAAACCATTATGCTGTTTTTATCCATGGAACAGGAAGTGGAAACCTCCACGCTGGTGCTTCAGGCATGGAAAGAAGGAAAAACCGTGGCGCTTCCCCATGTGCGTTGGGCCCAGAGAGAAATCGAACCCGTGGCCATTAAATCGCTGGATACATCCCCCAATCCGTCCATGCAGGGACTGCGTGATCCGGTCGGCGGAACACCGATTTCCCTGGCCAGAATTGATCTGGTCGCCGTGCCCGGGCTGGCGTTTGATCGGCGCGGCTATCGCCTGGGCCGGGGCAAAGGCTTTTATGATCGCTTCCTGTCGCAAAAAGATTTTCGCGGCCTGCGCATCGCCCTGTGTTTTCAAGAGCAACTTCTCGAAGATCTGCTGCCCGTGGAACCGCATGACATGCCCATGAATATGATTGTCACCGATCAAAAGATTCTGCGTTGCAATCATGGATAATCCTGAATAACAATCAATCGCAGATCTCCGCCCGCAGGCGGCAGGCGGTATCGAATGTACCACGCATTTTCATGCCGGGATTGTTCGACTACAATTCGTTCGGTTTTGACGAAACGGAGTAAGTATGCCCAGAATTTGTTTCATATTGGTTGCCGGATTGGATCAACAGCTTGCCGTGGCAGGCGCGGAATTATTTGCCGGCTTTGCGCACCGCGGCACACTTGCACCGGTCACACCGGCGGTCACCTGCACCATGCAGGCCACGCTGACCACCGGTCAAACTCCCGCCAAGCACGGCATAATCTGCAATGGTTTATATACCCATGACATGGCAGATTTGCATCCGCTTCTGGATGATGACAGCTTTCCTGAATTCCGCCGGCAAATCAGTTTCTGGGAACAGTCCAATAAACTTCTCCAGACGCCGCGATTCTGGTCCGGCAAACCCCTCCGCACGGCGATGCTGTTCTGGCAGCAATCCATGCCCGATGCGGCGGATATTGTTCTGACCCCGAAACCGGAACACACGCCCGATGGCAAAACCGTTGCCAGTTGCTTCAGCCACCCCCGCGATCTTTATCAGCGCCTGACCGCCGGACTTGGAGCGTTTCCGCTGCACCAGTACTGGGGGCCTCTTGCTTCATTACCGAGTTCACAATGGATTATCAACGCCGCCATGGACATCTGGCGTCATGATCCCGTGGACCTGCAACTCGTCTATGTACCGCATCTGGATTACAACCTCCAGCGCTTAGGCCCGGATCATCCGGCGGTGGCCAAGGACGCAACGGATGTTGCAAACCTGCTGGCACCGCTGGTGCAAATGGTGCGACAAGACGGCGGCATTCCCATTATCGCCGGTGACTATGCCATGAATGCCGTTTCCCGGACTGTTTTCCCCAACCGGGCCTTGCGCGATGCGGGACTGCTTCAAACGCGGACCGATGAAGACGGCAAATTACTCATTGATTTTGCCGCCAGCCGCGCCGTTGCCATGGTGGACCATCAGATCGCATTTATTTATTGCGCCGCTGATGCAGTTAGTACGGCAGAGCGGATTCTGCAATCACTCGATGGCATTGGAAAACTTGCCGTTTCCGCCGAAGCCAGAACCCAACTCGGACTGAACACGCCGCGCGCGGGGCAAATCATTGCACTTTCTGATTCCAATGCGTGGTTCGCCCATGACTGGTGGCACAATGATGCGGAGAAACCGCGCTGGCAGTTTTCGGTTGATATTCACCGCAAACCCGGATACGACCCCCGAGAGCTGTTTTTCGACCCCGTGCGCAAGTGTATCGCACAGGATACAGCTCTGGTAAAAGGTTCGCACGGCGTTGTTGCGGCGGCTCCGGAAAAGCAACCCGTGCTGTTGAGCGATGCCCCGCTGCCCGCAGGCCATACCCCGGCAACGGCCGTCGCCGGATGGCTGGCGGGACTTCTGTAGACTGAATTATCGCGCAACGCTTTTACGCTCATCACCGGACCGCAGTATCACTGCTGCCCGATGTAGCAGTCCTTGCGGCCGGCGGCCCGCACACGGCAGTACACCGCGGGCCGCCATCATATCGGCTGAACCCGCACGCGCCACCGATCATGTCCCGGTTTACCGCATTACCACCGGATTGTTTATGATCCGCCGATTAAAACACCCACAAGAAATACCACGATCCCGCCGACCACGCCCGTGAATGCCGCCTGCAGGAAAGGGGTGTCCATATACCGGTGACGGATGAAACTGATGGAAAACAATTCCACAATCACGACCGCCACCGCCACCGTCATCGCGACGTGAAAATTCGGGATTAAAAACGGCACGGTGTGGCCGATGCCGCCGGCGGTGGTCATTAATCCGCACACGGCACCGCGAATCAGCGGGTGGCCGCGCCCGGATAAGGATCCGTCATCGGATTGAGATTCCGCAAAAGCCATGGAAATGCCCGCGCCAACGGACGCCGCCATACCTACCAGAAAGGCCTTGAAGCTGTCCTGCGTGGCCACGGCGGCGGCAAATACCGGGGCCAGTGTGGAAATGGACCCGTCAATAAGACCCACCAGTCCCGGCTGCACAATCTGCAGCACAAACAACCGGCGCTCGGCCGCAGCTTCTTCATGCTTAACGGATTCAGGGACATGCTCCGCTTCCAATGTTTCAGCGGTGGTGGCGTGTTTGCGTTCCGCCT
>JAJZCT010000214.1 GCA_021828925.1 Planctomycetota bacterium | reverse complement strand
GCCTATAATTAACGATGTGGGGAATGCAGCTTTTGGCGGCGCGGCTTGGTGATTGGCTGGGCTGCAAAATTAATTCTCCCATGACGGGGTTCGGGCGGCGGCTAAATAGGTTTTAAGAGCCGTGCGCGTGGGAAAAATGTTATCGACGGTAGCGGATGGGATTTTTTGAAGGAGTTTCCACAATGCTTTATTGGGCCATCATATTTCTGGTCGTGGCGATTATCGCCGGGTTATTTGGATTTTTGGGTGTCGCCGGTCTGGCAACCGAAATCGCAAAGGTTCTTTTTGTAATTTTTCTGATTGTTTTTGTGGTTTCCCTTATCGGCGGCTTTCGCGGCAGGCGGTAACCAAAGGCCTTGTGGCTCCGTGGCGGGAGTTGTCGGTTTGGGTGAAAGTTCCAAGGATTATTCGCAAACTACGGCCGTGCCATAACAGAGCACTTCCGATGAGCCGCTCTGTCCGCCAAGGTCGGCGGCATCATAACGCACTCCGACAACGGCATTGGCACCGAGTTCGGCCGCCTGTTGTGCCATAATTTCGAAAGCTTCATTGCGGGCCTCTTCGCACATCATGATGTAACTGCGATTGCGGCCGCCGACGATGGACTTAAGTCCGCCCATAAATCCTTGGCTGATGGTGGGGGTGCGAACGACGATTCCGCGGACCAGCCCTTTATATTCCAGAATGCGGTGTCCATCGATGCCATTGGTCGTGGTAATAATCATAAATTGTTATCATCCTGTACGCTTCCGTCGAGATTCGGCCGTGTTCTCAATCAACACTTACGCAGATAGTAACGCATTGAGCGTAGGTCATGCAACAATTGCCGACTCTTGCGGCCGCGGTAGAATCGAGTGTTGGGGCAAAATTATTTTGCGGGTTTGATCGCGTTTTATTCCGTGCCTGCCCGACGCAGTTTCAGGGGGGGGGGCCAATGTCCGGCTGGAGGGAAAGTGAATGCCCAGAGCGGAAAGGGCGTCATTATGGACAATATTGCGCAGAACTTCACGCGGAATAATCGGCATGGGGGACCCCATCGCAAACTGATTGATGTTGTAGAGTGTATCAATACAATCCGTGGCGGTGGAAAAGGGAAAATCACTGCCAAAAAGCAGTCGGCTGGTGACCTGCATCTCATAGGCCCGCAGTAACGCATCCCAGGCAATCCAAGGTCGTCGCAGCAATCCGGCGATACCGGCAAATACATTGTTGTGTTTGGCGAGAAGCATCAGGGTTTCATCCACCCAGGGATAACCCATGTGGCTGATGACCAATTTAAGATCAGGGAAGTTGCGGGCAATTTCATCCAGCAGCAAGGGGCGGGCGTATTCCAAGCGAGTGTGGGCCGAATTATACGGTCCGCTGGAAAAGATCACCGGTAATTTTAAAATCGCAGCGGCCTCGTAAATGCGCATGGCTTGCGTGTCGCAGGGGTGAAAATCCTGCGCGGCCGGGGCGATGACCAGCCCTTTGAGTAACGTACTATGGCCGATGTCGGCAACCTGTGCGGCGGAATCGGGGTCCGTGGGATCAAGGCCCGCAAAGCCGATCATCTGATCGGCATGTTCACTGCAATAATCGGTAATAAGATCGTTGGGGATCGATGCTCCGAGATAGCGGCTTTTAAATCCCAGCACAAAGCTGCGTTGTACCGGCTCGGCGGCGAGATAATGGGAAGCGGTATCGGCCTTGGGCAGGAGTCGGACTTGTTCGTGCCCGAAGCGCGTAGGCTGAGCGATGCGGTTAATGGCGTCGCGGCCCAATTGCTCGGGGCTTTGCCAGATGCTGGTGTGGCAATCAATAATCATCAATGGTCAAGATACTCGCTGCACCGGGGGCGGGCAAGCGGTCTGATTTTTGGGATGATTTATCGTCTAAATCGAGTCCGGATGCTTTACTCAAAGGCCCTGAAGGCCTAAAGTACCGACTTAGAAACTTTCGGAGTTCAAAATTATGACCCTTCATGTGGCGGAAAAAGTAAATGACCCGGTGCGGGTCGGGCAAATCGGCCTGGGTGGCGGGATTGGGCCTTTGCACTTGGATGAAATGGAAAAAAATCCGAATTTTTCCATCGTGGCAGGGTGTGATCCCCGGTTGGAAAGTGAAGCAGTTGCCAAGCAAGCCGCACGAATTACCGCGCTGGGTGGGAAAATTTCATCGGATTTCCGCGAATTACTCAAGGACCCGCGGGTGGAGGCCGTTTGTATTGCCGCACCACATTTCCTGCATCGGGAAATGACGGTGGCGGCGTTTGAGGCCGGCAAACATGTGCTGGTGGAAAAGCCCATGGCAACTCATCCCGATGATTGTCGCACCATGCTGGAGGCGCAGAAAAAGTCCGGCAAGGTTGGCGCGGTGCAGATGCAGCATGTGGGAAGAAAATCGATTCTGGAACTGCGCCGTCATATTCAAGGCGGAGCGATCGGCCCGATCAAGGAGATATTTCTCTCGAGTTTGTGGTGGCGGGAGAACCCATATTTTGAGCGCGTGGCATGGGCGGGAAAGAAAATGTTTGGTAATAGATGGAACCTTGATGGCATCATATTTAATCAGGCGATTCACTTTATTAATCAGACGTTGGTCCTGTGCGCCCCGGGGGATTTACCGGCTGTGGCCGATACCCGTGATGTGGAAGTGGCTTTGTATAAATTTCATGATACTCCAGCTTTGGAAATGGAAGATTGTGCCTTTATTTCTGCCACTCTAAATACGCCGGATGCACCACGGTTGTGGGCTATTGCCACGACGTGCAGCCGGGTAGATCGGCATTCCATTGAATTAATTGGAGCCAAGGGCCGGGCGTTATGGAATGGTGTGGGCTACTTATTTGTTGATGGACAGCCGGCGCTGGAATTTACCGATGACAACAAGGAATTTAGCGGTACGTCGCGGGTGTTTAACAGCTTCGCGCAGGCGGTGCGGACGGGATCTCGTCCCATGACTGATTTTTCCGCCATTTGCAAAACCACGGATTTTGTATTCTCATGTTATCAGAGCGCGGACTGGAAAATAAAAAAAGCCCCATGGAGCGCTACCGACACGCTGCCGGAAATTTTCCGGCAGGTACATCAGCAGCGTAAATTGCCGGCGGCACTGAAATCGGTGCCATCTTGGGCGTAAAAAGTGCGGATATCGGCGGGCGGCGTCTGAAGGTTTGGTAATATGCTTGCAGCAATCAGGAGTCACATGTGTCAACACTAAAAACCGCCGGCATAAAAGCCCGGCAGGATGTAACAACCTTATCCAATGGCTTAACCTTGCTGGTGGAATCCATGCCGGACGTGCGATCCGCGGCACTGACCATTCTGACGCCCATGGGAGCCGCATCGGATCCGACGGATGGTTTGGGGAGTGCCAATGTTCTGGCGGATTGGATAACCCGTGGAGCCGGCGAGCGCGATAATCGGGAACTAACTGATTACCTCGATTCGCTGGGTGCACAGAGAGCCACGAATGCCGAAACGGTGTTTA
This sequence comes from Planctomycetota bacterium, assembly GCA_021828925.1. Next base: position 2,790 of record JAJZCT010000214.1, on the reverse strand, counting down.
TGCGCTTTAACGCGTCCATGCTGGCGGATAAGTTACCGCAAGTATTGCCGGTGTACGGGGATATATTATTGCGGCCCATGCTGCCGGACGGGGGGTTTGGCCCGTCGCGTGATTTGGCCATGCAGCAATTAGATGCCATTGAAGATGAACCGGCGCAAAAGCTGAATCTGCTGATTAAATCGCGTCATTTCGCGCAACCGTATGGCCGGCCAGTGGTAGGAAAAAAAGAACATCTCACGGCGCTAACGCCCGCGGGCTTACGCAAGGATTTCCAAAACCGTTCAACGGCGCGCGGATCGATTCTGGCGGTGGCGGGGGCAGTAGAATTTGCGGCGGTGCGGGATTTGGTAGAACAGCATTTCGGGTCCTGGGTGTCCAAAGAACCGGTGCAGATGCCGGCCGAGGCGGCAGCGGGCGGGGTTTGGCATGAACAGCAAGCCAGCAATCAGGTGCAGATCGGCCTGGCCTTTGATGCGATTCCGGAGTCCGATCCGGACAGCATTGTGCTGCAGTTGGCGATGAATATTTTAAGCGGGGGTATGGGCGCGCGGTTATTTTCGGAAATTCGGGAAAAGCAGGGCCTGTGCTATTCCGTCAGCGCGGGGTATATGAGTCTGAAACATCTGGGTGCGGTTCTGGGATACGCCGGAACCGTGCCGGAGCGGGCGCAAAAAACATTGGATTCGTTTCTGCATGAATTGCAGCGTTTCAGTGCCGGTGCCCAGCAGGATGAACTGGACCGGGCGCAGGTGGGTATGAAAGCCCGAGTGATTATGAATGGTGAAAGCTCCGCCGCCCGCGCCGGTGCCATCGCCCATGATTTTTATCATTATGGCCGCCCGCGCACGCTGGACGAACTGCGTGCCCGCATTGAAAGCGTTGACCTCAAACGGCTCAATACCTTCCTTGAGGCGCATCGGGCGGGCAACATGACGGTAGTGACCATTGGGCCGGCCCCACTGGCGGTCCCCGTGGATAAGATTGGTTAACAGCGCGGCGGGCGGCGGACGCCTATGGCGCGTTGCCCGGCGGCAGGATATTTCCCGGAGAGTTTTTAGATGGTTACATTTAAGCATACACAGTTAAAAAACGGCATGGATATCGTGGCGGAAATAAATCCCGATGCCCAAAGCGTCGCCATCGGATTTATGGTGAAAACCGGTTCCCGGGATGAAGCCGGTGACGTTTCCGGCGTATCCCATTTTCTTGAGCACATGATGTTCAAGGGAACCTCGCGTCGCTCCAGCGCTGATGTAAATCGTGAATTTGACGCCATGGGGGCGCGTAACAATGCGTTTACCAGCAATGAGGTAACGTGTTATTGGGCCCATGTTCTTCCGGAGTTCCTGCCGGCCGCTCTTGATCTGCTGGCGGACATGATGCGCCCGGCTTTGCACAGCGACGATTTTAACATGGAAAAAAAGGTTATCCTGGAGGAAATCGCCCTCTATCTGGACCGCCCCGGCCATGTCTTGTATGAAGCGATTATGAAAGACCATTTCCGCCGTCATCCGATGGCGTATTCTATCCTGGGCACCAAGGAATCCATCACCGCGTTAACGCGTGATCAGATGCAAACTTATTTTGACGCGCGATACGGTCCGGGCAATATGGTATTGGCGGTGGCCGGGAAAATGGACTTTGATGAATTACTGCGGCTATCGGAAGAAAAATGCGGACAGTGGAAGCATCTGGATGTGCGGAGGCAATATCCGGTGGCAGAGATAAAAGGCGGCGTGCGGCACATTGCTGATCCCAAGCTCAAACGGCATTACGTCGCTTTAATGTGCCCCGGCCCCTCGGCACAGCATGACGGCAGGTACGCGGCGCAAGTGCTGGCGGATGCGGTGGGAGATCATGAGGGGTCGCGATTTTACTGGGCGCTGGTTGAGCCTGGTTTGGCGGATGAAGCGGACTTTTCATTTTACCCGCACGATCAGGTGGGGAGCTTTTTTGCCTATGCCTCGTGCGATCCGGCGCGATCCGGGCAGGTCGCGGATATCCTGCGCAGCGAATTGCAAAAAGTTATTCTCCACGGCCTGACGGATCAGGAAATTTCCCGCAGCAAGAACAAAATCGCCACCGCCGCGGTTTTACAGGGGGAATTGCCGCTGGGCCGCATGCGCAATATCTGCTCGCGCTGGATTTACAATAAAGAATACAAAACCCTTGAGGAAGACCTGCAATTGCTGGAAAGCGTCGATGCCGCAGCCATAAAGAAAGTCCTTCGAGAATATCCATTCAACCCGATCACCACCACGACCCTGGGCCCGGCGGCGTCGTGATCGCGCCGGGTGGCCGATGACGGGGGCCATCGCTTGCCGAAGTAACCGCCGGATCATCGCAAGCGCCGCTCCGCAGCCAACTCAACGCTTCCGCATAGAGCTAATGACATGTTGGGGTGGACCGGGGAATGGCGGTATGGAAAATGGTCTGCAATTCACCGTTTGGCCACTTGGCCAGACTGCAGGCCTCCGGTTCCGGGCGGTGGACTCACTATTTAAATACAGCGTGGCGTAGCGGGGCTTCCGCGGTGTTGCTCGTCGTTGGTGGCGACAGCCTCAAAGATCAGTGTCCGCTCGAGGCCGCGAAGTCATTAATCAAGTCCGCAGTTCCCTGTGGTTCGGGAACTGGATTTTCTGTTGGAATTGTTTTTGCCATGCAGGAAATGGAATCATGGTTTATCGCGGACGCTCAGGCCTTGAGTTTAAGCCTGAATACACAACCATTGCGCCGGGCCAAGTCGCTGGGGGCCATCCTCAACAATCCCGAGCATAGCCCGCGCGACGC
>JAJZCT010000213.1 GCA_021828925.1 Planctomycetota bacterium | reverse complement strand
CCAAATTAATTCCCTTTGCCAACTGCGCCGAGATTGAAACGTATGTACATACCAGATTTCCAAAGCTGCACGTGCGCTTTATTGATTCCGGTGTGGGCGGCGATACCGTACGCGGCGGCTGGGCCGGCCCGGTGGACCTGCGGCTCAAGCGGGATGTATTTGCGTTCAAACCCAATGTGGTCACGATCATGCTGGGCATGAATGACGCCGCGTATAAGCCATTTAACAAGAAAATTTTCAACACTTATAAAACCGGATATGAGCACATTATACGCCAACTCAAGCGGCACTTGCCGGGCGTGCGGATTGTTCTGCTGGGAACGACGCCCTATGATGATATTACACATAAGCCGAAATTTCCCGGTGGATATAACGCGGTGCTGATACGGTACTGCCAATTCGTAAAGCGGCTGGCGCGGCGGAACCACTTAATGTATGTTGATTTCAATGCCCCGATGGTCAAGGTGCTCCAAGAGGCGGAAAAAATAAATCCGACTCTGGCAAAGCAGTTTTTCCCCGGCCGCATTCATCCCAGCGCCGCCGGTCAAATGATGATGGCCTTGGCGCTGCTGAAGGCCTGGGGCGCGCCGGCGACGGTGACAAGGGTGGATATTAACGCCGCCACTTCGCATGTTGCACGTGCGGTCAATACCCGTATCAGCGACTTGAAAGCAACCGCTTCCGCCATCGCTTGGACGCAACGCGATGGCTCTTTGCCCGAGCCGGTCCTTGGATTGCATGAAAATTGGCCGCAATTTCCCTCATGGGAGCTATTCCGTACGCCGCAACCTAATCCCAAATACACCAATCCGGCGGCTGCGCTGATTAACAAGTTGTCGGGATTTACCCGGTTACTGGACCAGGAAACGCTTGCGGTTAAAGGGCTGACGGCACCGCGATACAATCTCAAAATTGACGGCCGCGATATTGGAACATTTTCATCAGCGCAGTTGGCAAAGGGAATTAATTTGGCTGACTATTTCACGCCCATGCTTCAGCAGGCGTATCACGTCAGCAACATCGTCTGGGAAGAAATCCAGGCGCATTGCGTGGGGCGCTATGAAGTGCAAACGATGATGGAAAATTTCGATCCATGGTGGACCAAGCCCCACCCGCCCAATTTGCCCGTAACCACGGAAAATGATCCCGCTGCGGGGCCAGCCGTCAGCGCGATCATTAAAGCGATCTATCATCTTGAAACGATTATTGTCAAACGGGAATATTCCGCCAGCCGCCCGAAGGTGCATCGCTATGCACTAAGCGTTGCCCAGTAATGCCGAAACCAGACGACGGTGAAACCGGAAGTCCGGGACTGGCAATCCGGCCGTTACTCGGATAGGACGCCAATGAGAGGAGTCGTCTGATGGCTGCTGAAAACCTTCGTGCGGCAGGGGCCAGCCGATTGATCCGCGCTGCGGCCGGCGCGGCCATTGCGCTGGCGCTCGCCGATGTCGGGCTGGCCATCGGCCGGCCGTTCCTAGGGACAACCTGGCAGGGAGTCGCATATCCATCCTTCAGCGGATTTTTTACGCAGCTTACGCCGGAAAATGACGGCAAATGGGGCAGTGTGGAACCGTCGCCCGGAACGTTTAACTGGTCAAATCTTAGCGCCATGTACGCGCTTGCGGCACAGCGCGGTATGTTGGTTAAACAGCATAACATGATCTGGTCGCAGCAGCAGCCATACTGGGTAAATTCCGTCAATGCCACAACGGCGGAACAGAAATGGTTCTCAGCTTATGCAAATGAGTTCTCGCCAAACCTTATGGATGTCGTCAACGAACCACTGGACGGTTCGCCCAGTTACGCTTCAGGCTTGCCGGACGGCGGCACGTCTTCCTCCAGCTACGGTGGATTCGGATGGGTGGTCCAGGCCTATCAATTAGCAAGGACTGATTTTCCCAATGCCACGTTGCTGATTAATGACTATGGAATTTTAGCCAGCGCCACGAAAACAGCGCAATATATGAGTCTGATTAATGTGCTGAAAAGCAAGGGCCTCATAGACGGTATTGGCCTGGAAGCGCATGGCTTGGAAAATGTCAGCAGCGCAACAATTCAAAGCAATCTCAATAAACTCGATACCCTTGATCTGCCCATTTATATTTCGGAATATGACCTGAATCAAACCAGTGACCAAGCTCAATTAACACAAATGCAAACGCAGTTCCCGATTTTTTACACCAATTCCATGGTGCAAGGCGTAACCTTATGGGACTTTGCGTATGGCCACACGTGGCAGCCCAACGCCAATTTACTCTATGCCAATGGCAATCCCCGACCGGCCATGCAATGGCTGGAAAAGTATATGAATCCGGGCGGTACGGTCGTTGACAGTGGTGCCATACAGACGGTTTCATCCTCAGGGGCGTTGGGAACAGGAATGATCGCCCTTGATTTTGGCGGCGGCACGCTGCGGTACACCGCGGCCGGTGTGGATATAGCCAATGCAATGGAGCTTAATGACAATGGTTCGCATCTTGATATGAACGGCCAAGCCGGAGCACGATATTCCGGCAATATCACCGGCGGGGGTTCGCTGACGATAGAAAATACGGGAAATTCCAACACTAATATGCTGGTGATGACCGGCGCGGATACCGCGTCTGGTACCACCACCCTTGACGGTAACGTGCATGTTTTTCTGGATTCACTGCCGGGTATCCGCGGTTCGGGCGTGATCACCGGCGCGGTGACCGTGAATGCGAGGGCGGTTTTCGGCGGGACCGGCACGGTTTCCAATACAGTCACCGTGGCCGGTGCTCTATCCCCGGGTGATGGGGGCTACGGAACGCTACAAATTCAGAATTTAGCGCTTGCCAATTCCAGTAAGCTGGATTTTATTCTCAACGTCCCTAACGTGGTTGCCGGCACCGGCGGTAACAGCTTTATAATTACCACGGATGTGACTTTAGGCTCAGGCGTAGCGATTGATATAACACCCGGTGCTGATTTTGGTGCGGGAATTTATTCCCTGCTGAGTTTTTCAGGTGCCCTGTCTAATTCCGCAGATTTAAGTTCCTGGACAGTCAGCGGCCCGGCGGGCTTTAACTATCAGTTGACCGATTCGGCAGGGCTTATTAGTTTAAATGTTGCGGCGGTACCTGAGCCTGCCGCGCTAGGCTTGCTTGCATCGGTCATCGGGTCATTCCTATTGCTTGCCCGGCCGCGAAGCGTGGAAAATATTACGTGATGGCGTCGGGCGTGGGCCAGGGGTGATCCGACGGATCACAATGGATGGCGAGATTTTGCCCAATGGCTGGAAAGGCCGCAGTAATATGAAAACAAAAAAGCTCATCCGCACTGTGACGGCGGCCAATCTTCCGCTTCCTCTGGCGCAGCCAACTCATCTTACGCGGACTCCGGCGCGGCGCATTTTGCTGTTAATGGGGTGGTATTCCATCGCCATTCACCGGGGCGTGGCGCGGTACGCCAAACAGGCGGGATGGGCCTTGGATTCAGCCTCGGTGCGTAACGCCAGCGCCGCTCCGGTTTGGGAACCCGATGGGGTAATCGCCATGCTGGGACCTAATGCGGAAATTGCCTCGCTGGTCGCATCCTTTAAGCTCCCCACGGTGAACATCGGTTACCAGGATATTTCCCCCGCCCCGCGCGTGGCCAATGATAATAAGGCTATTGCCGAATTGGCGGTGCAGCATTTCGTGGAACGCGGGTTTCAACATCTGGCGTTTTATTTCAAGGGCGTCAGTAAATGCGAACTGGAGCGCAAAGAATGCTTTCAAGCCGCCTGCAAAAGCGCTAACCGGATTTTTCATCTCATAGACACCCGCGCCGGACTACCCAAGAATTCTCCGCCCGCGGCCCTCTTTGCCCAGTTGCGCAAAAGTCTGGTCAGGCTGCCCAAACCGCTGGCGGTCACCGCGGAAAATGATGATCTGGCGGCTGAAGTTATTTTTGCCGGCCATGAAGATCACCTTCTGGTGCCCGAGCAGATCGCGGTGCTCGGTGTGATGAATGACGAACTGCGATGTAATTTTACCACCGTTCCATTATCCAGCATTGATGACAATGCGGAGGGCATGGGATTCACCGCCGCCGAATTGTTGGATCAGTTAATGTCCGGGAGGAAAGTTTCGCGCGGGCCGACGCTGGTGCCGCCGATTGGCGTTGTGACACGGCAGAGCACGGATATTCTGGCCATTGAAAATACGGACGTGGCCATGGCGTTGAAAACCATCTGGACACGGTATCGCGAGCCGATCAATGTGGAGGAAGTATCGATGGATGTCCCCATTTCCTATCGGCGGCTGCACGATCTGTTTCAGAAATATGTCGGTCGCAGCATGTCCGAAGAGATCGCCCGTTTGCGCGTGGAATATGCCGCCCGGCAGTTGGTGGGCACGGATAAAAAAGTGCACGCCATCGCCGTGGAGTCCGGCTTCCCGGATGCCAATCGCATGGTAAAGGTATTTCGCCGTATTAAAGGCATGACGCCGGGCCAATTCCGAGCCTACAGCGGGCACCGTGGCAGTAGCCGATCCCCTTCATAATTCGGCTACAAGTTGGCAGAAAACGCTCTTGTAATGCACTTCTGGAAGGCACATACTGTACTTAGACATATTGATGCAATGTCTTCGCATAAGTCAGCGGAGAATGTCGATCAGGGGTTGGCGCAGAATGCCGGCCCGGCGATGTAGAAAAAGTTAATACGTGGCGAAAAAGAATTGCCACACCCGGCGATGGAAGCACATCGCCTGGGCACTCGTAGAGATTATGAACACTTTGCACCGGTGCATATGTTCGCTCGCGTGGGCGATGGTGCTGGTGAGAGATGAGTTCCTTTGAAGGAGTCGTGCGATGAGTGTTAAGTACAGCTACACGAAGTTGCTTGGAGGTCTGGGGACAACGGCGCTATTAGCCGGGGCGGCGGCTACGGCGGTCGGAACATCGGGAGGGATGGTCGGCGCGACGGCGATCAACATACAATTTGGAGACACCAGTACAAACAATGTCGCATATAGCGGCGTTGGCATGGACACGCAGGACACTGGAACGGCTTGGAATTTCGTGACCACGGCGTGGGCTACCAATTCCAATTTGGTCGACTCGACAGGTGCGGTTACCAGTGTGGGAGCCTATGCCCAGGGGAACACCGGCGGTGATCTGGGTGCCACGGTAACGCCGGCGTACATGTCAGGGGCATTCTGGAACTCGAACCAATATGCGAGCTGGGCGGGGGCGCTGCAAATGGCCGTTACCGTCAGCGGCCTGTCGGCCAGCAGTTCATACCAGTTGTACGTCTATTCGGATACGCCAAGTTGGGCTGGCGGGACAACCGCGATCCAGCTTGCCAGCGCAAACACGCCAGCGGGCGGAGCGGCGAATCTCCTGTTGTATTCCAACGGCGCAACCACGCCCAGTGCGGCGACAGAGGTCACGCCGACTGCGGCAGCGGCGACGGTGGCTCCGGCATCCGCCAACGGCAACTGGGGTGTGCTCAACGCGGTGGCGGGCAGTAATGGGCGGATAGTTCTTAATTACTATGTTCCGAGCTATCTAATAAGTACCACCGCCGGGGCCAACGACCGCGAATTTCTCAACGCTATTCAGATTCAGCCGGTGAGCACGGTAATACCCGAACCGGCGACGCTCGGGCTGTTTGCATTGGGCGGCCTGGGCCTGCTTCTCGTAGGCCGGAAGCGGCTGAAGGGAATGGCCGGCGCAGCCTAATTCGGCACCGCGCTGTGGCGAATGTTGCCTTAGTAACGTGCTTGTCGGCCTTTGGATGAGAATCAAGGGCCTTGGGAGGTACGATGAAATAAACAAAGTCTTTTGAAGGTTGTGGCAATCTTGTTTTGAAGAAGGAGTTGTTTATGTCGGCTGTACGGCCCAATTTTCCACCCCCCAGCTTATTCGGCTGGCGGAGCACAAAATTCAGTTCGCAAATGGACATCCATAAGGAGATACAAATGGATACCAAAAAAAGTACCGTTTCATCCGCCGCGGATAGTTGCGGCAAACCGCAGCCCATTCGGCAAGTGGGCAATTCAAATAGCTCCCGCTGGGAGCAGAAAGGATCGAGTATGTATACTCGCATACGCGGTTTTACACTCATTGAGCTGTTGGTGGTCATATCGATTATTGCACTTCTCATTGCGATGCTCCTGCCGGCGCTGGCGCGGGCACAGCAGCTCGCGGTAAGCCTTCAATGCCAAGCTAAGTTGCGAAGTTTAGGGCAGCTTACCGCAGTGTACGCCAACCAGTTCGAGGATATGGCCCCGCCGGGCGATCTCGATTTTACGTCAACGGCCG
>JAJZCT010000212.1 GCA_021828925.1 Planctomycetota bacterium | reverse complement strand
AACCCATAGTATGAGTGGTACGAATCCTACAACTTCGGAACTAAAAAATCCCTGGCTCACACGTGATGTGCTGTTTATCTGCCTGTCGGCGTGTTTTGCCGATTTGGGTTATCAGGCTGTGCTGGCGATATTTCCCTTGTTTCTGGTAATGAATCTGCACGCCGCGGTCTGGGTATTCGCCTTGGCCACGGCCATCAGCTATGGCCCGGGTGCGATATTCGGCTTAATGGGTGGCCGGATGGGGGACCGTTACGGCCACAAGAAAATCGCCATAACGGGTAATTTATTTATTCCGCTTTTATCTTTAGCCGGGCTGGCGGCAACGCCCGTTGTGGCCGTGGCATTATTTGCCGGCGGCTGGTGGGCCAGAAATTTTCGATCGCCGCCACGGCGGACGCTTATGACAGAAATGGTCCTACGCGCTAACCGCAGAAAAGCATTTGGTTTGCTGCACGCGTTGGACATCGGCGGCGGATTTCTGGCGGCCACGGGGGCTATGATCCTGATTTGGGGCGGGACACCGTTAAAAATTATATTCCTTATCACCATCATTCCGCTGCTTTGTTCCAGTGCGGTTTTAGCGATGGTGCGGAATAGAAAAGTGGAAGAACCTGCCGCGCCAGGGCCGGCGACCAGCACCTCCGCAGGTGCTGGGAACATGAGCACGGGGGCCACCGGGGCCGCCGCACCCACCGACACGGGGCGGCGCATTTTGTATCGCCGATTACTGTGGGCGACGGGCTTATATGGATTCAGTTCCTTCAGCTTCGGATTTCCCATTCTTACCGTCGATCAGGCCACCAAGAGCCGAGCATTGGCGGTTTTGGCGTATGTGGTGTTTTTTGGCGTTTCCGCGCTAACGGGCCTGGTGGTTGGCAAATTTAACAAGTTCAACGTGAAAGCGTTAGCCTTGGCGGGATATCTGGCCGGCGGAATTGGGGCGGCGGGCATGGCAGTGGTCAGCACCCTGCATGGCACCCCGCATAGCTCAGCATTTTTATTTTACCCGGTCGTGGCGCTTATGGGATTGGCGCTGGGAGTGATTGAAACACTGGAACCAACCATTATCTCGCTGATTATTCCGCCCAAAAAAACCGGCAGCGGCATGGGAGCCTTAACCGCCACGCGCAGTCTCGGGTTATTTTTCGCCAACATACTTATGGGGCTGCTATATAACATTCACGCCTCTTGGGTATGGGCCTACGGCTACGCAGCCGTTTTGGCGGTGGTAGCTGCGGGAATTTTACTTTCCGCCCCGGCGGTGGAACTTGAATCCTGACGTGAAGGTGCGATCTGCGGTCATAGGTTTACCCCCCATCGCTGCTCACAGCATAAGCGGAAATGGATCAGTCACTATTTTCCAGAGGATGAGCGATGGCGGTTTTCACCGCCGCGACGACTGGCGCAGGGGAGTCACCGAAGTTCAACTCGTTGGGGGCCAGCAACCCGCCGCTTAGAACAATTTTTATTCCCTGATCGACGGTCCAATCCGTATTGCGTACTTCATGCTCCCGGACCATCTGAAAAAAGCCGCTGGTCGGGTTGGGCGTCATGGGGATAAAGATGGTGACATATTTCTCCCCGCGTGAGGTGTCGGTAATTTCATTGGTGACAAACGCGATAGTCCACAGGCCGATGCGGGGAAACTCCACCAGCACCACGCGCTGAAATCCAGCGCCTCCGCCGCTTTGCCGAAATACGCCGATGACCTGTTTAGTAGTACCGTATATGCCCTTCAGCAGCGGCAGATTTTCAACAAAGCGATCCACGATATTAAGAATCCGCCGACCAATCACAAAGGTCGATAACACTCCGATCAGGTAAATGAATCCGGCCGTCAGCAATATGGCCAGCACCGGTGCAAGATAGGACGCGGCTCGGCTGGTATCAATGGGGCCAAAACGGCCAAAAATATCGGATGTAAGCATCCACTTCGCGACAGGATAGGAAAAGCCGGTGGCAAAGTGATAAATAAAGCTCAGAATATACAGCGTCACCAGCAACGGAATCAATACGACAAAGCCGCCGATGAATACCGACTGCAAGTGTCGGCGATATGCACCTGATTGAGGAGCATTGGCCGATGTTACCGCCGGCAGGCCGGGCGAAGATGGAGTTGGTGTTGGCGTCATATATAGTACATCTGTCCTCCGCGACTCTTCTGGCTGACCTGCTCCACAAGTGTCGCGAGTGTTGTGGAGTCCATTACGTCACACATGGCCGCGGAAATGCGGGTCTGCAGTATTTCTACCGCCATTTCGCCGGGTTTCATATCATCATTGAGCGCCACGTTTTCCTGGGTGAGCTTTTTTCCTTCCAGGCGTCCGATGACCTCTCCGACAATAATATGCTCAGGACTGCGGGCCAGGCGGTAGCCCCCCATTGCGCCGATTTTTGATATCAAAAATTTACCACGCGCCAGGGATGACAAAATCGATTCCAGAAATTTTGGTGGCAATGCTTCCCGGGCGGCAAGTTCCCGTGTTTGGATGTACCCTCGGGGGTATGCCTCACATAAACAAATAAGCGCACGAATTCCATATTGTGTGCGTTTGGAAAGCTGCATGTATACCCCGTTAAAGCAAAATCTTCCAGCACGTCCGCTGAAACCCGCGGAACAGGTGCTTCACGCCGCCATCACGCGCTCCGGCTGATACGCCATCTGGTGGAATCTATAAAAAGCCGGCCCACCCAAACCGTCCGAAGACGCCCCAAATTGTACGCCTTCCGCAGGCTTGCGGCAAACCGCGGCAGCGCCCTTGCATCGCTCAACGCCGACTTATGGGCGCATCGCCCGCACCGTGTTATCATGCCAAAAAGATGGCCTGATACAAAGGCGGCAAGCCAGCAGTTGTTTTAGGGCTTTTTTTGTTTCCCTCTTTTTGGAATGGTGTAATGATAACACTGCGATGCTATCGGATTTTTCTGTTGTTTTCCGTCATTGCTTTATCCTGCCCGGCCTTAACCTGCCGCGCTGCAACAGCCGGGATTAATTGGGGTCCGTGGCCCAAGGGGGACGCCCCCCGTGCGGTAGGAATAAAACTCGTGAAGAACCTTCTGGCTCGCAAACATTTTGCCATGGCCCACGGCTTTTCCTATATGGAAAGCTGCGCGGGATATGCGGCGGCACAATTCACCGGCAGCATCGGCGATAAGCCTCTGCTTGCGGCGGTGGTTAAGCGCTATGCGGTTGTCCTGACCCGGCGCGGGCGCAAATATGTTCCGCCTCCCGTGAATGTGGACAACAGTGTATTTGGAATTTTACCGCTGGAAATTTACCAGCAGACCCGTCTGAAGCCCTACCTGAAACTTGGCATGCGATTTGCCGAGGCACAGTGGAACAAGCCGATCGCCGGAAAACTTAGTCCGGAAACCAATTATTATCTCGATGGAGCCTACAAACTGGCGGCGGTGCAAATTCACGCCTTCCAGATCACGCATAAAAAACGCTATGCCCGGCGGGCGGTGCGGGAGTTACTGCTTTTTATCAAAGATTTTCAACAGCCTGACGGGTTATTTTTTCATGGCGTCAAGGCCCATGTTTATTGGGGACGCGGCGACGGATGGATGGCCTCCGCGCTAACGGAGGCCATCACCGGATTGCCCGCGACGTTCCCCGATTATACAAAACTCATGACCAGCTATCAGGCCATGATGGCCGGCCTGTTAAAGTATCAAGCCAAAGATGGAATGTGGCGGCAGGTGGTCAATGATCCAAAGGCCTGGAAAGAATCGTCCTGCACAGGCATGTTTACCTACGCGCTGGCCGCGGGCGTGAACCATGGCTGGCTGCGCGGGGCGGCCTATCGCTTGGCGGCAAAAAAAGGCTGGCTGGCGTTGTGCCGCCACTTGGACAACAAATATAATGTTCGAGATGTGTGCATCTTAACAGAACATGCCAACAACTGGGCCTATTATCTAAGCCGCCCCAAACAAACCGGCAATCTCCATGGCCAATTTTCCATGATATGGGCCGCCCGCCAACTGTGCCGCTGACAGGGGGGGGAAGAGGTTAATACTTGCAGGTTAGCTGCCAGAAATAATTTCCGGATTCACCGGCACAGATTCTTTCCGCCGCCCCGCGCGGTAGCCGTATACGCCACTGCTGCTTGCCATAATCCATGGCCTTTCAATTTGGAAAAAAGGTGTCAGGCACCTTTAATTGGGCAGGCCGGGGTAACTTTTTACCGGGATAGATTAACATGTCGCCATTTTACGAAGGCCGCTTGGGCCTGCTTTTTTGGGATCTTGGTGCCGGGTAAGCGGTTACGCGTTTCGGGAGGCTGCTTTCTATTTCTTACCCAAGGTATGCTCTTTTTTCTCTCTCTTTGCTTTGGATGGTCGGCCTCGGCGGCGGAGCGTCGATTCCAGCCCCATACGGGTGGCCGTGCTTTGAACCCAAGCTTTCGACCCCAACGGCCGCCCCCGATTCACCGCCAGCCGCAACTCTTCCAATTCCGCGGCATCGGGAATGTAATTAACCGACTCATCCCAATCGCGCGGGATCCGCAACGGCCAGTCCGCCAACCAGAATGAAGCCGGCGTGGACATGTGGGCGCGTTGCCAGAGGCTACCGTAAGGCCATTCCTGCGAACGCTCCACGAGTTTTGCCCGCAACGGGTTCTGTTCAATGTAGCGAAACAATTTCAGTAGATGGGCATCGCCTTGGACGGGAAATGCTTGCCATAATTCGTGCCACGGCGACCCGGCGACGATAGTCAGGAACGATTTTCAGTTTAACCGGGACATTCACGTCACAGCCGTTCCAACGTCAGATAGATGTAATGCTGAGGCTTACCCCCCGGTGTGATGTGCAGGTGGGACGTTTCTTCCACGCTGCGGAATGCCGGGCTGAATTCGGCAGCCAGCATGGACGCATCATAGCGGCATACATCCAGACCGCTGCAACGCGGCGGGGCATCGAGCGTAAAAACACCGATAATCAGATGGCCGCCCAAAGGCACCGTGCGGGCCGCCAGTTCCGCGTAATGTTTACGATCCAGCGGGTCCGTCAGAAAATGGAATACGGCACGGTCATGCCAAATATCAAAGGACCCCAGATCTTCAACTTCCGTGATATCCGCCACCCGCCACTGAATTAACCGCGCACGGTCCGCCAGTCGGGCTTTGGCGCTGGCCAGGGCCGCGGATGAAATATCCATCACGGTGATTTTCCGGTAACCGTGGTCCAATAGTTTTTCCGGAAGCCGGGAAGTTCCGCCGCCGATGTCGATAACGCTCCGGTGACTCGGCGCGGCTTTTGCAATCAGGTTGAACGAAATTTCCGGATCCGCCTGATACCAACCGACCTCAGTATCTTTATTTTTAGTATAAACGGTTTCCCAATGTTCTTTGCGGCTCATTCCAATTTCTCCGGTAATGTCTTGAAAACACCATTATTGGGGCAAAACAAACTCAACCTACTGTGGCTCCCACAATGCCCTTACTTCCCCATCGGCCAGCGCCGTAGCAAAATCTATTATAGGCCAAGGCTGCATACGTCACCAAGTGGAAATTATGGGCTACGTATCGGGGCATTTTTCGCCGGTGGGATCAAGGTTGTTTTATAGCCGATACCGCTGATACGTTTGGCGACGCTTTGTGGGTCAAAGCCGGCGGCGGCCCGCACTTGAGCGGTGCCATGCTGATATGAGACGGTGGCTTTTTTTACCCCGGGAATTTTGGCAATCGCGGCCTGCAGGCCGTCGGCACATTCCTGACAATCCATACCATTTATCTGATAGGCATAAAGCCGAAATTGGGTCATGGCGGCTCCGGTAGTATTGGCGGCCATCGTCGTCGCGGATGACACCTTTGCCACGGTCTTTACCGGTGAACTGGAATTCACTGAGGCATTTTTACCACCCGCGCCCACGGCTCGCAGCAACGGCTCGCTGTAGTACGGAAATGTTGCAAAGGCCAGCACCAGCACGGCGGACACCCAGAGCATCACGCGATTAAATCTTGCCAAGCCGCTTGGCGCACACGCTTCACCCGGGGCGCATGCGGCCTTGCGACGGTAGCTCATGTAAAAGCCAAGACCCAGTGCCGCAACCGCGACCGCAACAAATATCCACCGTGCGCCGACAATAAACTTAGACAGCCCCGCAGCCGATACGCCAAGCCCCAGTAGTGCTAACGGCAACCAGCAGCAGGCCGATGAAAGGATGGCCGCACCAATAGCCACCGCCCCCGCAGACCAGGTTTTGGGAGCGTTCTGGCCCTGATTTGTGCCCGGCAGTCCAGTCTTCGGCGTGCCGCAAAGAACATTGGG
>JAJZCT010000211.1 GCA_021828925.1 Planctomycetota bacterium | reverse complement strand
CTGGAAAATCGGCTACGCCTGCGCCCAGTTCATGCGAATGAATCTCACCGGGCTGGACAAGGCGGATCCGCGAAAAAATATGGTCATTGTCGGGCGGGATATGCGCCTTAGCAGCCCCTCGCTTAGTCAAGCCCTGATTGAAGGGATTCGGTCCACCGGCACGGGTTGTATTGATATCGGCATGATCGACACCCCGGAAATTTATTTTGCCATTAATCACCTGGGCTGCTGCGGCGGAATTCAAACGACCGCTTCGCATAATCCCGCGCAGTATAACGGTTTTAAAATCAGCGGCGTTCACGCGCGGCCCATTGGTGAAAATACCGGCCTGCAGGAAATTAAGCGGTTGGTATTTTCGATGCGAAAAAATCCTCCCGCCCAGTTCGGTGCCGTCGAACACATGGATCTGAAGCTTCCCTACAAAGGCCATGTGCTGCGTTTCCTGAAACTGGCGCGTCCGCTGAAGGTTGTGGTGGACGCGGGCAATGGCATGGCGGGAAAATTTATCCCCGACATTTTCATGGATCAGCCCAATTTGAACATCATTCCCATCAATATGGAAATCACCGGCTCATTTAAGCATGAGCCTAATCCGCTGGTGGATGCTAATCTGCGGCAGTTGCAGGAATCCGTACTTTCCAACGCCGCGGATTTAGGCGTATGTTTCGACGGTGATGCCGATCGGTGCATATTTGTGGATGAACAGGCTCGCATCATACGCTGTGACATCGCCACGGCACTTTTAGCGAAAGATTTCCTGAAAGCCAATCCGGGGGCGGCGGTGGTGTATGATCTGCGCTCCAGCCGTGTGGTGAAAGAGGAAATTCAAAATGCCGGCGGTGTGCCCCGGCGTGAGCGCGTGGGCCATGCGTTTATGAAAAAATCTCTCGCCGACAGCAAAGGGGTCTTCGGCGGCGAACTGTCGGGGCATTTTTATTTCCGGGATAACTTTAACTGTGACAGCGGCGCAATCGCCTTTGCCTGTATGCTCTCGGTGCTTTCACGGTATGACACTCCCGTAAGCCACGTGCTTAAGCCCTTGCTGCGCTGGCACAGCAGTGGCGAAATAAACTATGAAGTTTCCGACAAGGATGCGGCCATCGCCCGGCTGGCCCAAACCTATAAAGACGCTTCCATCGATTATCTTGACGGCATTACGGTAGAATATGACACATGGTGGTTTAACGTCCGCAAGAGCAATACTGAGCCATTGCTGCGGTTGAATCTGGAAGCCAATACGGCGGAAACCATGAAAAAGAAGTTGGATGAAGTCGGCCGACTTCTTGGAACGCCCGTATCGCACTAACCTGGTGTTCCAACCGTATAGGAATTACCACTTGGGTTAAGCGCTCAAGATAGATCAAGGGGCATGTTCCGCACCCGCGGGTTTAACGGATCATGCGTTGAGGACTTTTTTTAAGGTTGCATGGATGTACCCAAAGCGATTTTTTCCCGAGGCGATTGGTTATTGTTTGATTTTAGCGGCAACGCTCTCGGCGTTCGCGGGGGTGGCCGGGGGACAGACCCTCGCGGGGCGAATCGCGGGACTGTTGAACAATCCGCAATTGCGCGGCGGGCAGGTTGCCATCAATCTGGCCGAATTACGGCAGGGGCGAGCCGTTACGGTCTACAGCTACCATCCTGATCTACCGCTGATGCCCGGAAGTTGCGGCAAATTGCTGACCACCTCGGATGCTTTTGATCACCTTGGCGCGCACGGTACGCTCCAGACCCGTCTGTATCGGGTGGGAAATAATCTTGTCATTGTGGGCGGCGGTGATCCGGCGCTGGGCGACCCGGTGCTGTGTCAGCAGGTCGGCTGGAAAGTGACCACCGCCTTTGATAACTGGGCGCATCATCTTAAGGCGATGGGCGAAAAAAGTTTCCATAATATATATATTGATGATTCTATCTTTAACCATCATTTCCTGAATTCCTCCTGGCCGGGGGGCGGGCAGCGACTGGACTGGTATGAGGCCGCCGTGGGGGGGCTTAATTTCGCCATGAATTGCGTGCAATGGATACCGGTAGTTCATAACAACGGCAGCATTGGCGTGGCGCTTACTCCAGACACCCCTTATACGCCTGTGACCATTGCCGCACGACGCGGCGCGCAAAGCGTATGGTTGTGGCGCTCCCGCGGCAGCAACCATTTCTATATGCATGGAACAGTCCGACAGACCGGGCAATATCCTATGCAGGTGACCATCCATGATCCCGGTCTATACACTGGAAATGTGCTGCGACAATCACTGATCAATCAGGGAATCACCATTTCCGGACAAGTGCTGCGGGCACCGTTATCCCTCATCGCGGCGCGGCAACATGTGCAACCTGTATTATTAGCAACCTATGAAACACCGCTCACCGCGATTCTGCATCGCGCCAATACCGACAGCATCAACTTAATGGCCGAGTGCTTATGCAAGCTCCTGGGACATGACGCCACAGGCCAACCCGGAAGCTGGCACAATGGCGATCAAGCCATCAAGGCCTACCTGGCCACGCTGGGGGTTCCCGGAAACTGGGTCACGATGGTGGATGGTTCCGGCCTGTCGCATCATGATCATGTGGCACCGGCCGCATTTACCGCCGTTCTTGCCCATATTGCCTCGGAACCGGATGGCAGCGTTTTCATCCACTCACTGGCCCGTCCCGGCCATGGCACGCTGATTTATCGCCTGCGCGGTTCAGGGATCCGCCGCTTTATCCGCGCTAAGGACGGGCACGTGACCGGTGCTTCAACTATCAGCGGATATATGTTTTTGCCGCACCGTCATTTTGTTTTCTCCATTATGGTCAATCACTATCGGGGCAACGTCAATGGTTGGGAGGATCAGGTTATCATCGCACTGTATCAATGGGCGGTGGGGCGGCTGCGATAGCCTGTAGGCGCCGCGTGGGCGTGGAGTGTTTATGACTGCTTCCACAACGGATAAGAACTCGTTTGTGCTTTCCGGCCCGGCTATACTTGCGGACAGTCACACTCTGATTATGGATGCCGCGATAGCGGTTATCGATGGAGTCATTCAAGCCTGTTATCAGCGGTCTAAAATCCTCGCACAATTTCCCGGTGTTCCCGAAGTCCATTTTGATTCTTGCGTGCTGACCCCCGGTTTGGTCAATGCTCACACCCATCTGGAATTAAGCGTTCTGGCTGGGAAAATTGCCGGCCCCGCTAATTTTCCTGATTGGGTATTGCAACTCATCGCGGCCTATCCAGCCGCCGGCGATGCTCCCCAAGTATTCTCCCAGTCCGCTTTAGTCGGTGCGCAGGAAAGTATTCGATTCGGCGTCACCACAGCGGGGGATATTAGCCGCCAGCATCATATCGTGCGCCCCGCCTTGCGGAGAGGGTCTCCGCTGGGCATTGTCAGTTTTGGGGAACTTACGGCACTGGGGCGGTCACGGAATTATCTTGTCGCCCGACTGGCAGCCGCGATGGATCAGCAGGACCCTGATAATCGCATGTCCATGGGCCTTTCACCGCACGCACCTTATTCTGTTGAAGGGCCGGCTCTGGAAAAGATTGTTGCCGCTGCCCGGGAACGCCACTTGCCGCTCTCCATGCACCTGGCGGAGCTGCGGGAAGAGCGCGATTTTTTAAGAGATTTCTCCGGCCCGCTGGGTAAAAGTTGGATGCTCATGCGGCACATGGATTTGTTGGATGATCTGGTTCCAACCTTTGCCAATGGGCCGATCCAATGGGCACAGCATTACGGCTTATTCAATGCCGGCGTACCGGTGATCTTGGCACACGTGAATTACGCCGATGATACTGAACTGGATATTCTGGCGCGCAGTGGTGCGGCGGTGGCCTATTGCCCGCGTACGCGGCATTATTTTGGTCATGACTCTGTGACACCCCATCTGTGGCAGGCCATGCAACAGCGCGGCATCCGGGTGTGCTTGGCAACGGATTCACTGGCCAGTAATCCGGATTTATCGCTTTTGCGCGAGGCGCAGTTTCTGTATCGCCATAATCCATCGATTGATTCGCAAATCCTCTGGCGCATGATTACTAGCGAGCCGGCCGCTGCGCTGGGCTTAGGTTCGCGCATTGGTCGGCTCGCACCGGGGTATGCTGCGGATATTCTTGCGTTGCCTGTTGCGAAAGAAATGCTCACTTCATCCGCCGCGATTTGCGATTATCTGGTGCACGAGGCGCCCTTGCCGGAAAGTGTGTGGATCAATGGCCGACCAGTGCTTTCCTCAGGCCCATCGCCATTAGCGTCCGGTTCGTGAGTCATCCTTCACAAAGCCGCCGGCTCCGCCGGTGGTGCGGCTTCATACTGCGGCACACCCATCGTTAAATTATCGTGGAACGATTACTAAGAGTGCCAGTGCCTCCCGCCACTCCATATAACGGTATGGAATTTCAAATGCTTCATGCAGGGCGGTAATTTGCTTGTGATAATATTCATAGCGTTCCTGCTGCCATGATTCAGCCGTAGTATCACAGAAATAAATTCGGCATCCCAACGGGCGGCCGGAACGTGCGGTGCACAGGCCGTTAATATGCCATGGGCAGCCAGGACTGAACTGGCGGTTCTCCTGATAAAGCGGCAGCGGGAAACGTATCGCCGCGTTCGGATCCGACGGCGGCGCGACTGTTTGATCCGATCGCGCAAAGTGCGCGAATGCCGCCAATTCCAGCGTACTGACATAGAGCCTATGTCCCCATATCTCAAATTTGCAGCAGCGCCCGCTGGTAGTGCAGATCGGCTGACGGATGGCAATATCGCGGTCTAGTTGGGCGTAAAGTTCCCCCAGTTTCTCCAACGCCCGTGCCCCAGGCGTATGGAGTGCCTGTAAAAAACCATCCATTTCTCGTGACGCATTCATCTTGACAGTATACACCAGCCGCCAGTCTCTGTGCCGTGGAAGCCCCTTGCGATAGGGCGCAGGGCTAACCCGCCGCGTCAGGGGTTCTTTAGATGGTTTGCCCCCTGCCTCTAAGGAGCGAATGAATTCACCAAATAAGTCCGACACGCTGGTGCCATTACCTGATGATGCACGCTTCCGCGGCGGAAGCGGTACGAGCAGGATTGGCGGATTCTGCGAGGAGTAAATCCGGACTGTATTGACACACCCTGACTTTTCCGTAATCCACAGCCAGCCAGGTTGCGGGTAGTTCTGTCCAGCAGCCGCTGTTGAAGTAATCAATGCCGCCTTCGCTGGCGGCCGCGCAGTGGTGGGTGTGGCCGCACATGACCACATCGCATCCCAGTCGACGGGCGTGCGCGATGGACTTCCGCTGCACCTTTTCCAGGCAATGCAGAAAAATTTTGGACCGTGCCTTAGCCAGTCGCGCGATATAATGACGCCGATCAATCTGCTGGAGCGTGTTATAAATCAGGTCGGCCATCCAGGTGAGAACCGGGTGATCGTCAATAAAATCGTCAAAAATATGGCCATGCAGCACCAGGATACGCCGCTGGCCGGAAGTGAAAACAAATTCATTAAGTACCTGCACGCCCAGCAGGTGGGAAACAATTTCCGCCGGCCCATCATGGTTGCCGCAGGTCCAAATGACTTCCATTTTATCCGAAAGGCGGCGAATCATGGATAGAACTTTCCAATGCGTTTTTTTCAGTCGCCGAAAGTCGATGGAATCAAATACGTCGCCGTTGATAATCAGCCGTCGCGTGCTGATGCGCCCCGCCAGAATATCCTCCAGAAAGCGAATCACCAGCTTAGCCTGGCAGTTTTCGCAACCCAGATGAATATCCGAAATAATCACCGCGTCCAACGGGGATTGCGGATTGTCATTCAGAGGCGGCAAGGTCGATGACCGCTGCCCGGGGGCAACCTCTACGTCATTCCATTTATGTTCCGGCAGCAGGCTGTGGCAGCCGGAGAAGGCACTGTCAGCGCTCGCAGCTAAAGCCGCACCAGGGTCGGCCGGATGTGGTGAAAAACTGATTTGTCTCAATATCTCCATAGCCGAATACTATGCGATAAATATTTGGACAATCAAAGCATCGCGCTAAGAAATCAATAGTGCATCACGACCGGCAATCAACCGCGCGATAATCCAAATCTTAGTTTATCGGCTTTCCGGTCCGGCGCTTGCCCCGAATTCGCTATTGGCGCGACAACTGCCCTGGATATCAGCTTCCGGCTACGGTCCGCAGTAGTCAGTGCGGCACCTGCGTCCTGGATTATCCGTCGCGATACTGTCGGGGTGTCGTATGCAATTTACGGCGGAACACGGTGGCCATGTATTCCGGTTTGGAAAATCCGGCACTGTGGGCAATATGCTTGATCGGTAAATGAGTTTCCCGCAGCAGGCGCT